>JAEUQP010000389.1 GCA_016789645.1 Acidobacteriota bacterium
ATGAACTTCGCAGCCTTTGACGTGATTGGACAGTTCCAGCGACTTCAACATCAGCGGACGCAGAGCGCTCGTCTTGAACTTCTTCAGGAAAGCTCCATACACGCTGGCGGTGTTGGCAACCTGGTCAATGGCTTCCAGCAGTGACGCCAGCAAATAAAAGTATTCGGCTTCGCTGATGAGTTTCTGCTCGCGCCAGCTTTCGATTGCCTGGCGAATGGCGTCGGCTTTTTCGGCGTTGTCTGTCGAGTAATAAAACCGCTTGGCCAGTGGGCTGTAATTCTCCGCAATGAATCCCGCCACGCCTTCCAAACTATTGAGCAACGCCAAAACTTTCCCAGATGAATTTACGGTTTCGGGGTTGGTGAACGATTGATAGGCTTTCAGCAATCGAGCGAAGCGCGGCTGATGATTGATCTCAATGTAAGCTTTGTTGAGCGTGTAAGCGTAATACTGGAAATCGTTGGCGATGACTCGCAAACCGAACCGTTTGAACATCCGCCCAACGGCTCCTGTTCCGGCAAAAATGTCGCAAGCCGTTTGCTCGTCACCATCGCGGACTTTTTGCCACGTCTCTTCAATAAATGGCAACAGCGAATGTTTAGAGCCGATGTAGTTCATCTTCGCCGTTATTGATCTCCAAACGAAATGCCGAGGTCGCGCGCTGATTGAATCACGTCGTAATCCAGCGGAACTTGTTTGCGGTGTTCGATGGCAGTGGCAAGCGGGACGGTGATGATGGTGGAAGATTGATACGCAACCATCACATTGCGTTCGCCGCGCTGGATGGCACGAACGGCGGCGGTTCCGAATCGAGTGGCAAGCAGCCGATCCGCTGGAGTCGGTTGGCCACCGCGCTGCAAATGGCCGAGCACCAGCGAACGGGTTTCATACCCGGTCAACTGTCCAAGCTCTTTGGCCAGATATTCGGCGATGCCTCCCAACCGGCGCGAATCTCCGGCAAACTGCGGGTCTTGGAAAATCATATCTCCGCCGACCTGAATCGCTCCTTCCGCCGCAACAACAATTGCGAAATTGCGTTTGCGTCGCCAACGGTCATGCAGCTTTTCGGCAATCGCGTCCAGTGTGTATTGGATTTCGGGAATCAGAATGACATCGGCTCCACCGGCGACGCCGGAATAGAGCGCAATCCATCCGGCGTTGCGCCCCATCACTTCGACGATCATCACGCGTTCGTGGGATTCGGCAGTGGCGTGCAATTTATCAATCGCATCGGTGGCGGTGCTGACGGCGGTGCTGAAGCCGAAGGTCATTTCCGTCGCCATCAGATCATTATCAATCGTTTTCGGCACGCCAATGACTGGAATGCCTTTTTGAGAGAGATGGTTGGCGATGGTCAGCGTGCCGTCTCCGCCAATGACGACCAGTGCATCCAGCCCCAATTCCTGAAATGCTTCGACGATTTGACCGGAAAGGTCTATTTCCGTCGTCTGGCCGTTGTGATCAATTTTGTGTTTGAAAGGATTGCCGCGGTTGGTGGTGCCGAGAATCGTTCCGCCGCGATAAATGATGCCGCGCACATCCTGCGTATTGAGCAGATGAACGCGCTCTGGGTGAAGCAGCCCTTCGAAGCCTTTTTCAATGCCGAAAACTTCCCAATCCTGATTGATCGAGCCAATCACGACGGCGCGTATGACGGCATTCAATCCGGGACAATCGCCTCCGCCGGTTACGACGCCAATTCGTTTTCGTTGTGAGTCTGCCTTTTGTTCTTGAGTCATAGCCGAATCAGTTTAGCGATCTTGCGTCAGAGGGTAAATTCAAAACTGAACTCACTTTACCCTCTGACGAAAAATCTGCAAACCGGCTCAGCCAGCAGCTTCGGACAACATGGCCAGGTCATTGATGACAATGTGCCGTTCGTTGACGTCAATCAATTCTCGACGGCGCAAATCATTCAAATGAGCCGTCACGGATTCACGAGTGCTGCCGACCAGATCAGCAATTTCCCGGTGTGGCAATTTCAGGTTGATGACCACCGAACCATTTTCCCGCACGGTGCCATAACGAAACGCCATTTCGGACAGGACCTTTGTCAACCGACCGGGAACAGCTTCCAAGGAAAGATTCAACACACGATCTTCGGTACGTTTCAGCCGTTCACCAATCGTGCGAAACACATAATCATAAAGCTTCGGATGCTCGTTGATCATCTGTTGAAAATCTTCTTTGCTGGTGTAAACGACGGTCACGTCTTCGTGCGCCTGCATGGCACGATCGCGCGGCCCGGTCAGATACAAAGCATCCTCGCCAAAAATCATCCCCGGCGCCAGAATGTCAATCAGCGCCTGCGTTCCGTGGCGATCCACGCGCATAACCTTGACGTATCCCTGAACCAGCCCAAAAATCTGGCTGCGCTCATCGCCGACGTTATAAATCGTGCTTCGGTGAGGATAGCGTTTGAAGGTAAATTTCGACGAAATCCCTTTGAGCGTCATGTAATCAAAGAGATAACTGAACTCCAGTCGTGCCAGGGATTCAATCAGGTCTAAACTGGAAATTGAACGTCTTCTGCTTTTAACGCCTTCAACGGGGCGGGCGTTTTCGATGCTTCCCATATGCATACTCCGCTCTTTCTTATTGGTACTGAATGGTTTCCGTGAAGAATAACCTTTTGCCAAGGTAATGACGGCAAGTAAAAAGCTCACTTGTTACACAACCTTGTTGCGATTCACCGACAGACAGCCAACATTTCTTCTGTAGTCAATAAATCGGTTATTCCGTGAAATTTCGTCCTCGGCGAAAATTGCCAACAGCCACTGATTTTTCAGCGATGACAACTCCACCAATTAGCCTTCCCAAAATCCGATGCACAATCTATAGACTTAAACCAAAGACTGAACTGGGATTTATCGCATTCACCAATTTCAAATTTTTTCTAGGGGGATGTAAGTGACCGCGAGGAAAATAGCACAACTGTATTTATCAATACAACATTCCAGCGACATTTATTTCATTTCCTGTCAGCTTTCTTCTGACAAACTCAATACTATTTCCCGTCACCCAAGGTAAGCCCAACAAAAGTAATTTCTTTGTAGATTAGTCGGTTGCCGCTCTTCCTCAATTTCGCTAAGATGACGCTCGCTGAATGAGCACTCATTCAGCGAATTTTCTGATTAACAATCCCCATGCAAACAAAGCGTAAAGTGGCGGTTCGCGTTGACGAAGCGCCTGACGAAAAACAACGTAACGGCAAATCCGAAGCAATTCTGCGTGCGGCAGCCAAGGTGTTTGCCCAATCTGGATATTTCAATGCAAAGGTGTCGGATGTGGCGCGCACTGCTGGTGTAGCGGATGGGACGGTCTATTTGTATTTCAAAAACAAAGACGACCTGCTGACCTCCATCTTTAGTTGGGCAATGGGCGAATTTCTGGCTCGTGCCCGGGCCGAACTGGCCGGAATCGCCAACGCCAAGGACAAATTGCTGAGCTTTGCCAAACTTCACTTTTCCCTGTTTGAACAAGAGCGCGACATCGCAGTCGTTTTTCAGATTGAGTTGCGACAGTCCGCCAAGTTCATGGAGCAATTTTCGACGACTTATCTGGCTGAATACCTGCAAATGCTGCGCGAAATTATCGAAGAAGGCCAACAAGTCGGCGTGTTCCGCTCAGCATTGAATTCAAAATTTGTGGCCAAACTGCTGTTCGGCCTGCTGGATGAAATGGCGACGAACTGGGTGCTGAGCCATAACAACCACAGTTTGACCGCCATGGCTGAACCGGTTTTGGATGTTTTCTTTAACGGAGTGAGCACAAACCATGCCTGATGTCCAAATCAAAACTCTGGTGGATTTGTATCGTCACGTTTTGGCCAAACCAAAACCGATGTTGCTCAATTACAAACGCGACGATCATTGGCAACCGGTTTCTACCGAACAATTGGCAGACAAAGTTCGGTTGGCCACAATGGGATTGTTTGCGCTCGGAGTACAACCAGGGGCACACGTCGGCCTGCTGTCAGAAAATCGCATCGAATGGACGATTGCGGATTTAGCCATTGTCAATTGCGGAGCCGCGGACGTTCCGATTTATGCCACTCAAGCCCCCAAACAGGTCGCGTACATTCTGAATGATGCGGGTGTCGAAGTTTTGTTTATATCCAATCAGGCGCAATACGACCGCGTCCGTGAAGCGCTCAATTCCTGTCCCAAATTGCGTGTCATCGTTTCGTTCGACAAGGTCACCGCGCCGAGCGGCAAGGTCATGAGCCTTGACGAATTGCTCAATTGGGGCACCGCGGCGTACGACACCGATCCGCACGCGTTTGAAAATCTGCAAGCGACCGTCAAACCGGAAACTCTGGCGACCTTGATTTACACATCCGGAACGACTGGCGATCCGAAAGGAGTGATGCTGACGCATAGCAATCTGGTCGCCAATGTAATCAGCACGTCGCAAGTCATGACCGTCGAGGAAGACGAAATCGCGCTGAGCTTCCTTCCCTTCTCTCACATCTTCGAGCGGGCAGTGATTTATTACTACCTGTTCACACGCGCCAAAGTGTTTTACGCCCGCAGCATCGAAACCGTCGCCGAAGATTTGCGCGACGTGAAGCCGAATTACCTGACCAGCGTTCCGCGCCTGTTCGAAAAAATCTATGCTCGCGCCATGGAAAAAGCGGAAGAAAAAGGTGGCGTAACGGCCAAGCTCGCTCGCTGGTCAGTCGCAGTAGGCGAACAATGGGCGGAAATTGTCAGCAACGGCGGCCAGCCCGATTTCCTGCTCGGCTTAAAACACAAAATTGCCGACGCGCTGTTCTTTTCCAAATGGCGCGAAGCAATGGGCGGGCGCATTCGTTATTTCGTCGCTGGCGGAGCGGCGCTGGCTCCTGATCTGGCCAAGACGTTTTACGCTGCTGGCATGCCGATTCTGCAAGGCTACGGTTTGACCGAAAGCTCGCCTGGGCTGACTTCCTGCTCTGACACGCACAATCGGCTGGGGTCTGTCGGCAGAGCAATTCCCGGCGTGACGATCAAAATTGCGGAAGACGGGGAAATTCTGGCAACCGGCAAAAACATCATGCAGGGCTATTACAATCGTCCCGAAGAAACTGCCGAAGTGCTGGAAACCGACGCCGAAGGTCGCGTTTGGCTCCACACGGGCGATATTGGCGTGCTGGACAAAGACGGATACCTGTTCATTACCGACCGCAAAAAAGACTTGCTGAAAACCAGCGGCGGCAAATACATCGCCCCTCAACCGATTGAGAATCTCATCAAACGCAGCCGTTTCGTCAATCAGGTGGTCATCATCGGCAATGATCGAAAATTTCCTGCCGCTTTGATCGTGCCTCAACTGGATACGCTGAAGGCGTATGCCGAACAACTCGGCATCAAGGCTTCGTCGCCCGCTGAATTGATCTCGCATCCGCAAATTGTCAGCTTGATCGAAAACGAAGTCGCTCAGCACACTGCCGAACTTTCGCAATACGAAAAGATCAAAGCGGTGCTGCTGCTCGATCATGAACTGACGGTCGAAAATGGAGAATTGACGCCGACCCTGAAGGTCAAACGCCGAGTTGTCGTTGAAAAACACCAAAAGGCGATTGACCGGCTTTATCACGAAAAAGAAGCCGCTCACGTAGCAGCGGAATAATCCGGGCGGAGGAAAAATGGCGGACAAACAGCACGACGTTGAAGTCATTTTGAAACTGTACGAATTGCGCCGCGAAGAAAAAATGCGCCGCGCGCGCAACTGGTATTTCAGCGAATTCAACCCGCAAAGCGCGATGGACATTTCCAAGTTGTTTTCCAGCGGGTATGAAGCCAGCGAAAATTATCGAATGCTGACATCTTACTGGGATATGGCGGCCTCGTTCGTTCTCAACGGCGGAATTGATGAAAAAGTCTTTCTCGACGCCAACACCGAACACCTCGGCGTTTTTGCCCGAATCGAACCGTTTCTGGCCGAAATGCGCGAACTTTCCGGCGAAGCGGATTATCTGAGTAACCTGGAACAGTTGGTGATGAAAACTCCCAATGCCAAAAAACTACTGGAAAAGCGTCGTAAACTGTTTGCCCGCTGGGTCGAGGTGAAGGCGACCGAACAATTCTGATTTTCATGATGAACCAGCAGCTTCCGATCAGTCTGAACATCACGCGCACTGTCAAACATACGCCTTCGACGTGGAGTTTTTTCATGTCGTCATCAAATCCGCTGCCGAGCTTTATCGCCGGACAAGTGGCCGTTTTGGAAATTGACAATTACGGAGAATCCTATTTCGCCTTTGCGTCAGCGCCAGACGAATCCGAATTTGAATTTTTGGTCAAACACAAACCTGCGTTTGAAATCACCACCGCGCTGTTTGAAAACCGTGCCGAAAACATCGTGCTAAAAAACATCGTCGGCAAAGGATTCCCAATCGCCGATTACAAAGGCCACGATTTGGTTTTTGTGGCTATGGGAACGGGACTGGCTCCGTTGCGTTCGACGCTGCGCCATCTTTTTTCGCATCGCGAAGATTTCGGACGCTTGTTCGTGCTGTTCGGCGCGCGCACGGTCGAAGATTTTTATTTCCAAGATGAAATGACCACCGATTGGCGGAAACACGGTGTTGAGCTTCGGCAAGTTATCAGCCAACCCGGAGACAGCGATTGGGATGGCCCGACGGGCTATGTGCAAAGCTTGCTCGACCATGTCGTGCCAGAAATGAACAATCCGCTGGCGCTGGTTTGCGGGTCGCCGGAAATGCAGGCGCAGACGAAAAAACGGCTGGGCGAACTGGGGTTCGCGCCGGAACAGATTTTGACGAATTATTGATCATCAAACGCAACGTGGCTTTGCGTTGAGAAATTTTCGAGGAGACATCAACTATGCAGATCAAAAAAGCAGCAGTGCTGGGCGCAGGCGTGATGGGCGCGCAGATTGCCGCGCATCTGGCCAACGCGGGCATTCCATGCTTGCTGTTGGACATCGCACCCAAAGAATTGACAGCGGACGAACAGGCCAAAGGCTTGACGCTGGAATCGCGGGCGGTGCGTAACCGCATCGCTCAGGCCGGATTTGATGCCGCGCAAAAAGCCAAACCGGCGGCGTTTTTCGTCGGCGATGCGGCCAAACTGGTCACCGTCGGCAACTTCGAAGACGATTTGCCGAAGCTCAAAGATTGCGACTGGGTGCTGGAAGCCATCGTTGAAAAACTGGACATCAAACGTTCGCTCTATGAACGCATCGAACCGCACCTGAAATCCGAAGCAATCATCACCTCCAACACATCAGGCATTCCCCTCGTTCAACTTGCTGAAGGTCGTTCGGACAATTTCCGCAAACGCTTTTTGGGCACGCACTTTTTCAATCCGCCGCGTTATCTGCATTTGATGGAAATCATCACGCAGCCCGAAACCGACGGCGACGTGGTTTGCTTTATGGCTGGCTTTCTCGACAAAACCTTGGGCAAAGGCATCGTCTACGCCAAAGACACGCCGGGCTTTGTCGCCAATCGCATCGGCAATTTCTCGATGCTCAATGCGTTTAACGTGATGGGCGAACTCGGCCTGAGTTTTGAAGAAGTGGACGCGCTGACCGGAACCGTCATCGGCCACGCCAAAAGCGCTAGTTTCCGCACGTTGGATGTTGTCGGACTCGACACCGCTTACAACGTGGCGAAAAACCTCTACAACAGTTTGCCGAACGACGAAAAACGCGAGTCGTTCAAAGTGCCTGCGTTTATGGAAGCGATGGTCGAACGCCGTTTGCTGGGCGACAAAACCGGCGGCGGCTTTTACAAGAAAGTCGGCAAAGACATCGTCACGCTCGACACCACAACGTTTGAATATCGCCCGCAACAAAAAGCGCAGTTCGCTTCGCTCGGCGCGGCCAAACAAATCGAAAGCCTGCCCGAACGGTTGCGCGCGCTGGTTTATGCCGACGACAAAGCCGGCGAATTCCTCTGGCGCACAATGTCCGAAGCCGGAAGTTACGCCGCCAACCGCATCCCCGAAATCGCCGACAACATCGTCGAAATTGACAACGCGATGAAATGGGGCTTTGCGCACGAAATGGGCCCGTTTGAAAAATGGGACGCCATCGGCGTGGAAAAATCCGTCGCGCGATTG
>JAEUQP010000410.1 GCA_016789645.1 Acidobacteriota bacterium
TGTCCACATAAACACATCCGGCTGATCTTTCTTCGGTTCGTTCGGATACCCTTCGACGATTTTGCCGCCTTGCTGGCGAACGAAATCAACTGCAGCTTTCAGCAATTTGACTGACAAACCTTGTCGCCGATCTTCTTTGGCGATGAAGAAACATGAGATTGACCAGACGGGTTTGTCATCAATTGGTTTCAGCACGCGCGAAGTTTCGAGCCGGACAAACACTTCGCGCGGCGCGATTGAACACCAGCCAACTGCCTGATCGCCGACATAAGCCAACACGCCGGGCTGAGTTCCGCGCGCGACAATCGCTTTCATGGCTTTTTTGTTCGGCGCGCCTTTTTGCTGGTCGAACAGTTTGCTGGGCAATCGCCAGGCCATGCACCAGCAACCGCCGCAAGCCCCGCGTTCGCCAAACAAGGTTTCAAAATCCTGCCAACGATCCGGCGTCAACGGATGAAATTCCAGCTTGGGCGAGCGGGCAGGCATTACTTGGTAATTCCGCGTTGAGACTTTTCGATAAACGCGATCAGGTAATCCATTTCCGGCGAACCCGCCAGTTCGGCTTTGATCTGTTCCATCGCCTGAGTCGTATTGAGTTTGGAATTCAGCAACAGGGTGAAGGCTTGTTGAATGCGGCGAATGGCTTCATTGGAAAACCCTTTGCGGCGCAATCCGATGGTGTTCGCGCCGTAGCATTTGGCTTCGGTTCCATCGGTGCGAGCGTATGGCAACGCGTCTTTGACAATTTTCGACATGCCGCCGATGAAAGCGTGAGAGCCGATGTGACAAAACTGGTGAACGCCGACAAAAGCGCCAAGAATGGCGTCGTCTTCGACGGTGACATGTCCAGCCAGCGAAGCCAGATTGGCAAACACGTTGCGTGAACCGACGATGCAATCGTGCGCGATGTGCGTTTGCGCCATAAACAGATTGTCGTCGCCAACTGAAGTCAATCCGCCTCCGCCAACAGTGCCGCGATTCATGGTCACATATTCGCGGATGACGTTTCGCTGGCCGATGACCAGTCGAGTGTCTTCGCCTTTGTATTTCAAATCCTGCGGAGATTGGCCGAGCGAGGCGAAGGGAAGAATTTTGGTGCCCGCGCCAATTTCACACGGGCCTTCGATGACAACGTGACTGACCAGTTCCACGTCGTCGTGAATCGTGACGTGATCGCCGATGATGGAATACGGACCGACGCTGACGTTTGCGCCAAGCTCGGCTTTGGGACTGATGATTGCGGTCGGATGGTACATGTGGATTTTGAATTTTGGATTTTGAATTTTGAATTGAAGCGAGAAGGTTCAGCTCAACTCAGAATTCAAAATTCAAAATCAGGAATTATTTTTTGTGTTTGTCGGCCAATGCGGATGAGAGCAGGGCTTCAGCGACCAGTTGATCGCCGACATACGCCTTGGCAGTCAATTTGGCGTAACCCAGCTTGTATTTCAGCACAGTGACTTCCAGGCGAAGCTGGTCACCGGGAACGACCGGGCGACGAAATCTGGCTTCTTCAATGCCGGTGAAAAACATCAGTTTGTTTTCGCGGTCGGGAACTTCGCGAAAGAGCAGCACGGCTCCGGCCTGCGCCATGGCTTCGATGATGTAAACGCCCGGAAACACCGGCGCGCCGGGGAAATGTCCTTGAAAGACCTGTTCGTTGATCGTCACATTTTTCAGAGCCACTATGCGCTTCAGCGGCTCCAGTTCGACGATACGGTCAATCAGCAGCATTGGGTAACGGTGCGGAATGATTTGTTGAATTTCGTTGATGTCCATAAATCGGTGGTTGGTGGTCGGCGGTTGGTGATGGGCAGCAAAATTCAGCTACTCGTCACCTTTCACGTCCACGATCTTTTCCAGTTTTTTGAGTCGGTCGAAAAGTTCGGGCAATCGCGTGTACAGCACGTGCGATTTGCGCCATTGTTGATAATCCATGGCGGCCATCATGCCGCCCATCAGTTTGCCAGCTTCGACAGATTTCGTCACGCCAGTGCGTGCCGTGATGATCGCTCCGTCGCCGATGGTGATGTGCTGGTTGGTTCCGATCTGCCCGGCCAGAATGCAACGTCGGCCAATTTTGGTTCCGCCGGAAAATCCGGCCAACGCCGCGACGACAGTGTCTTCGCCGATTTCGACGTTGTGGCCAATTTGAATCAGATTGTCGAATTTGGCTCCGCGCCGAATGCGTGTTTCGCCGAAACCTGCGCGATCAACACAACAATTCGCGCCGAGTTCCACATCGTCTTCGATGACGACGCGGCCAATCTGCAACAATTTGAATTGCCGCCCTTGTTCGTCTGGCGTGAAGCTGAATCCATCCGAACCGATGACCGTTCCGCTGTGAATACGGCAGCGGGCTCCGATTTCCGTATCGTCGTAAACCGAAACGTTCGGGAAAAGAACCGTATCGTCGCCAACGCGGCAATTGTCGCCAATCACCACGCCGGGATGTAACGTGACCCGGTCGCCGATGGTGGAGTTACGGCCAACCGTAACCCGCGGATGAATCGAACAATCAATGCCGAT
>JAEUQP010000480.1 GCA_016789645.1 Acidobacteriota bacterium
CTTGAAACTTGAACGTCAGCCGTGTGTGGTCAATGCCCAGACAATGCAAAATCGTCGCGTTCAAATCGTGAACGTGAACCGGATCGCGCACTATGTTGTAGCTGAAATCATCCGTTTCGCCGACGGTCACTCCGGGTTTGATGCCTCCGCCAGCCATCCAGATCGTGAAGCAACGCGGATGATGATCGCGCCCGTAATCGTCTACAGCCAGACGACCTTGCGAATAAACCGTGCGACCGAACTCGCCGCCCCAGATGACCAGCGTGTCGTCCAGCATGCCGCGCGCTTTCAAATCCTGAATCAATGCAGCCGACGGTTGGTCAGTGTCTTCGGCTTGCTTCTTGATGTTGCGCGGCAGAGTTCCATGTTGATCCCAGCCGCGATGGAACAACTGAATGAATCGCACGCCGCGTTCGCTCAACCGCCTGGCCAGCACGCAGTTGTAAGCGAACGTGCCGGGTTTGCGCGCGTCTGGGCCGTAACTTTCAATCACTTTGTCGGATTCTTTCGACAGGTCGGTCAGTTCCGGCACCGAAGTCTGCATGCGATACGCCATCTCGTATTGAGCAATGCGCGCCTGGATTTCAGGGTCGCCGTATTCTTTCGCGTTGAGCTGATTCAGTTCGGCCAGATCGTCCAAAAACTTGCGGCGCACTTCGCGGCTGATGCCCGGCGGATTCGACAAATACAACACCGGGTCGGCGCCGTTGTGGAACTTCACGCCTTGAAACTGCGACGGCAAAAATCCGCTGCCCCACAACCTGTCATACAGCGGTTGATCGCCGCCGGTTCTGCCTACGGAAACCAACGCGACGAACGCGGGCAGGTCTTTATTCTCGCTGCCCAAACCATAAGCCAGCCACGAACCCAGACTCGGACGTCCGGCAAGCTGAAAACCCGTCAGCGCAAAAGTCTGCGCCGGATCGTGGTTGATCTGTTCGGTATGCATGGATTTGATGAAGCTGATTTCGTCGGCAATCTTCGCCGTGTGAGGCAGCAGCTCGCTCAAGGTAGCGCCGGACTTTCCGTGCTGCGCAAATTTGTACAGCGAAGGCGCGGTCGGGAAACTGGATTGATGCGCCGTCATTCCGGTCAGCCGTTGCCCCATACGAATCGAATCCGGCAGATTCTGCGCGCGAAACTTTTCCAGATTCGGTTTGGCGTCGAACAACTCAAGCTGCGAAGGGCCGCCCGCTTGAAACAGAAAAATCACGCGCTTGGCTTTCGGCGCAAAGTGCGGCACGCCGGGCAAGCCGGTTTTCTGTTCGCCAGTTTGAGCCAAGCCGCTTTCGCCCAGCAGCGAAGCCAATGCCGCCGTTCCGACGCCCAAGCCAAACCGGCTGAAAAACGAGCGACGAGTCAGGTTCAATTGCAGTTCGTTGAGTGGATTCATAATGTCCTCACGACGCCTCATTCGATGTCAGGCAAAGCTAACGACTTCGACCGATAGACGCTCTTTGACGGAATGTTCAGCTTTCAGCATCTCATCTATTCGATCCAGGATCGTTGCGTGAAAATACCGTTCGCCACATTCGCTGCAAACTTCGGCTTCAACATTTTCGACGAGATAAAGCCTGCCTTCGAGCCAATGTTGTTTTCGGACTTTTCGTTTGACGGTTTGACCGTCGCAAAACTCGCATTTCATAACTCCTCCGTTAAGGCGTAGACGGTGATTATCAACAGATTGCTATCTTCCTTGAAGCGGCAAATCACGTACATCAATCGGCTGTCTCGTGCTGGGCCTTCAATTCGGTAACGTGTACCACGTTCATCGTAAGTCATTTTCTTTTCAATCTCGCCCTTGAGAATAGCATTCTCAACACCCGCTCGCTCAAACAGATCGTTGGCCATCTCTTCTTCAGCGTGAGACGAAAGATAATATGCCCGATCAATAATCTTCTGCCGGATTCTTTGGATGCTGGCCATTCTTACTCCTGCATCATTTTGCCTTCCTGCCTATCAAAAAGTCGCAATCGGATTCAGCGGTGAACCGGTTCCCCCTGTGATCGGAATCGGAGCCGCCGTCAGCAGAAACGTCCAGCGTTTGCGTTTGGCCGTCGCGTCGCTCAGAGCTTCCAGGTCGCAATTGTCAAAGATGTGAACGCCCATCGCATTCAACGTCAGCAGATGAACCGGGTGCGTGACGCCTTCGATACC
>JAEUQP010000493.1 GCA_016789645.1 Acidobacteriota bacterium
TTCTTCGATAAACGGCCCGATCATCAAACATGGGCCGCACCATCCCGCCCAGAAATCCAGAAAGACCGGCAACGAGGATTGTTCGACGTCGCGCGCAAAACTGGCGTCGGTGATTTTCATCGGAGCGACGTTCGCCACCAGCTTTGCATGGCATTTGCCGCATACGGGCAATTCTCCGGCAGAAAGTTTTTCCAGCAACACGCGATTGGCCGCGCCACAGTTTGAGCAACGAAGTATTTGCGAATCAGACATTGAAATTCTTCCTATTGTTTTGTGATGGTTTCGTCCAGATTCAGAATCAGGCTTGCCGTCATTGCGTAAGCGGCAACTTCCGCCGCGTCCAACTTCGGATCATTTCGTTTTTCGCCAATGGCCAGCATCCGTTTGGCGGCATCAGAATGGGCACGGAAATGGTCAAGCTGCGTTTGAAAACTTTTCAGCAATCGTTCCGTTTCAACTTCGGACGGAACGCGTGCCAGCACTCGGCGAAAGATCAGCGTTACCCGGTCGCGGTTTGTCGTTGCTTCCCTCATCGCGCGTTCGGCCAGCATTCGCGCCGCTTCGACGTAAGTCACGTCATTCATCAAATTCAACGCTTGCAGTGGCGTGTTCGTTCGCACCTCGCGCACTGTGCAAAGTTCGCGAGCCGAAGCGTCAAACGTCAGCATCGCCGGATTCAGAATCGTGCGTTTCCAGTGCGAATACAGGCTGCGCCGCCACAAGTCTTCGCCTTTGGATTGGTCGTAAAACGTCATGTTGGAAAACGTCATGTCTTTCCACAGTCCGTCCGGCTGATAGGGTTTGACCGACGGGCCGCCCAGCCGTTCCACCAACAAACCCGATGCCGCCAACGCCTGATCTCGAATCATTTCCGCCGACAATCGCAATCGAGGCCCACGCGCCAGCAATCGGTTGGCAACATCGCGCTGCAACAATTCCGGCGAAGCTTTCGACGATTGCCGATACGTCGCGCTCATCACCATCAATTTCAACATCGCCTTAACGTCCCAGACTTTCGATTGCGGATTGCGGATTGCGGATTGCGGATTTTTCTTCCCTCCATCTCCCCGTCCCTCCATCTCCCCGTCTCTGAATTCCGCTGCCAGCCAATCCAACAACTCTGGATGACTTGGCAATTCGCCTTGCGAACCGAAATCTTCGACGGTTTTGACCAGGCCTGTGCCGAACAACATTTGCCAGAACCGGTTTACTTGCACACGAGCGGTCAGAGGATGTTCTTTGCTGACCAGCCAACGTGCTAGTCCAAGCCGATTGTTCGGAAACTCGGCGGGCAATGGCGGCAACACAGCAGGAACGGCTCGCCCGACTTGCTCTGCTGGTTGATCGTACGCACCGCGCCGCAACACATAAGCCGGGCGAGGTTCGGCGGTTTCCTGCATCACCATCAAGGTCGAAAACTCCGATTCCAGATTCAGGCGTTGCCCTTTCAATTCGGCAAGTTGTTGCCACAACTGTTTGGCTTCGGCGGGCGCAGCGGATTCCAGAAACGCTCCCTGGATTTTCAACTGCTGAGCGCGCGTTCGTTTGGCTGCCGGAATCGCGGCGATGGTTTGCAGCGAATCGGAATTGGCAAGCACGGCAACTTCGTCCGCTTCGGGCAAGGCTTTGTAAATGCGAATTTCATCCAACCGCCCTTTGAAGCGATACGCCGGGCCGCCGCCCGCTCCGAATTTCAACGTACGATTGGCATCGCCAAACGTGCGGAACAGTCGCCCGTGAATCACGTTCAATTTGGCTTCGCGGCCATTGACGTAAATCTTCACCTTGTCGAGCGATTCCGAGCCGTTGAACATCGCCACGACGTGATGCCATTGATTGAGCGCCAACTTGTCCGCGGTTTCGACGCGGAACGAATCATCCGCCCAGACGCTGACCACGTTGAAATGCAATTTGCCATTATGAAAAAACAGGCTCCAGCCTTTGTGTTTTGGCAACCCGTAATCCGTTTCGCCTACGTTGTCGTTCATGTGCGCGACGATGGCGCCGCTTTGATCGGCTTCGGGATACATCCAAACGGACACGGCAAAGTTGTCTTTGTAATCGCGTTTGCGGTCGCGGTAATCGAAGTTGGCGACTTTGCCCGCGTCGAAATACAGCTTGCCGTCAAACGCTGCTCCCTGGCCGGTTGGGGAAACGACAGATTTCGGCTGGCCATTGCGAAAGCCGGTCTCGTCCTTTTTGATTTCCTGCTTGCGCGGCTTTTCGTTTTCTTCGTCATCCGGGCGGGCGACATTGATACGCGACAACGTGCCGACGATCTCCAGTTCAGCGGCTTCATCCATCGAATGCCGTACCAGCAAATTGTCTTTGGGAAACCAGTGTGTGTCGGCTGATGTTTGCAGCGACTGTTCCCAGCGCTGTTGCGCGGCGACATTGGTTTTCAGCGAAGCCGCCAATTGACGTTCGGTCAGCGCAATGCGTTGTTCCAATCGTTTCATCCGCTGTTGTTGTTCGACGGTCGGCGCAGAAATCCACGGTGCCGAATTGCCATAATTGTTGGCTCTGCCGTCTTC
>JAEUQP010000512.1 GCA_016789645.1 Acidobacteriota bacterium
ATTTTCCAGTGTCAACAAATGGTGATTGACCCGTCGCTGTTCGGCGCACCAGTTTCCGTCGCAACCTGGAAAGGCGTGCAGGGTGACCCCAATGCAACCTTGACCTACACCTCCGCCTCGATTTTCATGCTTTTAAGCAACACTACGGATCCGACATACGCGCAAACTGATCATGATCTGGCTGTTTATCGGTTGATGCTGAAAGTCCGATCCAATGATTTTGGCCCCCCTCCGTATGCAAATTGTTAAAGGAGCCATTTATCAAAAATGATTCTCGAAACGGAACGATTGCGCCTGCTCAAACTCTCAGTGGATGATGCCGAGTTTATTCTTCGCTTGCTGAACGAACCGTCGTTTCTGGAAAACATCGGGGACAAAGGCGTGCGAACGATGGAAGACGCGCGGCAGTACATCGTGAATGGCCCAATCGCCAGCTATGAACGATTCGGTTTCGGGTTGTTTCTGGTTCAGGAAAAAACATCAGACGAGCCAATTGGCATTTGCGGATTGCTGAAGCGCGCCGAATTGAACGACGCGGATTTGGGCTATGCGTTGTTGCCGGAATTCTGGTCAAAAGGGTATGCGGTCGAATCGGCATCCGGCGTCCTGCGCCTGGCGAAAGAAACGTTTGGGCTGAACCGAGTTTTAGCCATCACTTCGCCGAACAACCAGAGTTCCATGCGCGTGCTGGAAAAACTCGGCTTTGAATTTGTGGGAATGATTCAGCTCTCTCCCGATTCCAGTGAGCTGAATCTGTTTGTCTGGCTCATCAGCGAAAGCTGAAAAAGAAACGACGGAACAAATGGAAATAACGGAATCAATGGAAAGGCCGAACTCATTCTTCCAATTCCGTATGTTCCATTATTTCCATTTGTTCCGTTATCTTCCAATCGTTTCATCATCAAGATTCTCTTCAAGCAAGTCCGACAATTGCGGCCATCAACGCAGCCACATCGCCAATGCTTTTTCCGAGTTTCGCGGGAACGATTTCGCAAGCCGCTGCGGCTTGCGGCAAAGCCTCTTCCCTGACGGCTCGCCGAGCGGGTTCCAGCACACGGTCGCCCAATGCCACGGCCAACGAACCGAGCACGATCAGTTGCGGGTTCAGCGTATCAATCAGCAACGCCATTCCGCGTCCCATCCAGGTTCCGGCTTCGGCGGCGACGGCCAACGCATCCGGATCATCAGCCAACATCGCTTCAACGACTTCGCGAATGGGAGTTGCTTGCGACCAACGATGTGGAAACTTCATTGCGGCCAATTCGACCAGACCTTTCCCGGAAGCGAACCCCTCCCACGAACCGGCTTTTCCAAACCCCACGGGGCCAGTCCAGGCCAACCGCAGATGGCCGACTTCGCCTGCCGTGTCGGTAACGCCGTGCAACACCTGTCCATTGACGATCAATCCCGCGCCAAGCCCGGTGCCAAAGGTCAGAAAGATCAGGTGACGAAGTCCTGAACAACCTTTTCCCGCGCCAAAATGAAATTCGGCCAGCGCGCCTGCGTTGCCATCGTGTTCGACAAACACCGGCAAGCCGGGAAATTCCGATTCGAGCGCTGCTTTCAGCCGCACGCCATGCCAGCCGGGCAAATGCGGCGGATCAAGCAATTCGCCTTCGGCAATTTTCAATGGGCCACCAATGGAAACGCTGACCGCCTGGATGCGACGCCCGGCGGTTTCCGCAGTTGTCCTGATGCGCCGGGCGGCAGCCACAATCCGCGGAAACGTTTCGACAAACGGACGGTCGGCTTCGGTGGCCAATTCTTCCCGTTGCAAAATCGCCGCGTCGTGTGTGCCTTCGATCAAAGCGGTTTTGGTTCCGCCGACATCGAATCCGAGAATGGTCGCCTTAGCAGTGAAATGCAGTTCCGTCATTTTTTTCTCAGCCAAGTTATTGCAGTGATCGAAGTCCATCAAGTATGCTTCGTTCGCCAGAGATGAATCCATCTCAAAGACATTCGGTTCAAAAATATCACAAAAAAATCTCTGATTGGCTGCTCCCAAAGCCTCAGTAAATTCTTTCGTGCAAGGAGTATGAATCATGAACGCTGCCGAAGAACGCAACGTCATTCCGATGCCAAACGCTGAATTTCATCAATCCGCCAACCTCACCGCGCAGGATGTCGCGGGTGCGGGCAACATCGAAAAAATTCGGGACATTTTGTTCGGCGCGCAGATGCGTGATTACGAACGCCGGTTTTTGCGATTGGAAGAACGATTGATGAAAGAAGCTGCCGACGCGCGCGAAGACGCTCGTCGCCGGTTCGATTCGCTCGAAGCATTCATCAAACAGGAAATCAGCGCGCTCGGCGACCGGCTGCGGTCGGAAAATCAACAACGCACCCAGGCCAACGAAGACATCACGCGCGAATTGCGCGACGCCGCGCGTTCGCTGACCAACAAGATCAACGCGCTGGACGAACACAGTTCGCAGGCGCAACGCGAATTGCGCCAGCAATTGCTGGATCAGGCCAAACAGTTGGCGGATGAAATCCGGTTGAAGCATGATGATTTGTCGGTGGCGCTCCAACGCGAATCGCGTGAGCTTCGCAATGACAAGACGGATCGAGCGGCATTGGCCAACCTGTTCACGGAATTGGCCATGCGGCTCAACAACGAATTCAAGCTGCCCGGCGACGAATAATCCTTGATTGCGTTATGGCTGAATCCCCGTTGCGAATCGTTCCCAATAAACCGACTCGGCACGAACCGGAGCCGGACGACGTATTGCAACTCGACGACTTGCTGCCCGACACAAGCTTTGAGTTGGAAGAACCCGCCCAGCCTGCCGACGCCGAAGCGATGGCGGAATTGCGCCGGTTGTTGCTGGAACCTGAACAGATTCAATTGGGCAATATCCTGGAGCGGTTAAACAACCCGCGCGTCCGCGCGCGCGAATTAAGCCGCCCATTGCCCGAAGCGATTCGCATTCGCTCGGCGCAGGACGACGCTTTGACCGAAGCGCTGGCTCCAACAGTCGTCACGGCGTTTCATAACTCCATCAAAAAAGACCCGCGCCCGGTCGCCGAAGCCATTTCTCCGCTGATGGGGCCGGCCATTCGCCGAGCCATTGCCGTCGCGCTCAGCAGCTTTGTCCAGACGATTGACCAAACCTTGAAACACAGTTTGTCGTGGCAAGGCCTCAAATGGCGGTTTGAAGCGATGACCTCCGGCAAGTCTTTTGCCGAAGTCGTGCTGTATCACACGCTGGTGTATCGCGTGGAACAGGTGTTCCTGATTCACAAACAAACGGGATTGCTGCTGCATCACGTGGCTTCCGATCCCACCATCGCCAACGATGCTGATGTCGTTTCCGGCATGTTGACCGCCATGCAGGTGGCCAATTTCAGCATGGGACGCGACTCGTTCGGTTCCGACGGCGGCGAAGAACAAAAACCGAAAACTCTGGACGTAGGCGGCGAACGAGTGGTCTGGTTTGAGCCTGGACCGCAGGGCATGCTGGCCGTGGTCATTCACGGTGAGGCGCCGGAAAGTTTGCGCACCGAATATTTTGCTCCCGCGCTGGAAGCGATTCACATCGAACACCGCGAAGCTTTCGAGGCGTTTAACGGCGATCCGTCGGCGTTTGAAGGCGCGCGCCCCCATTTGGAAGAATGCCTGCAATCGCAATATCAAGGACGCACCGCTCCCCAGGATTTCAAAGTCCCGGCCTACATCTGGCTGTTGCTGGCCTTGGCGCTGATCGGATTGGGCACGTGGGGATTTTTTGCCTGGCGCGACGCGCGACGTTGGAATGCTTACGTCAATCGCCTCAAACAAGAACCCGGCATCGTCGTCGCCGAAACCGGCAAGGAAAGCGGCAAACGATTCGTCGCCGGTTTGCGCGATCCGCTGGCAGCAGATCCGCTGGCGATTTTGCGAAAAGAAACTGTCATTGATCCTGCATCGGTCGAGTTTCGGTTGAAAGATTACGCCGCGCTCGATGCGCCGTTGGTGCTGGCGAGAGCCAAAGCGCTGCTTGAATCACCTTCGACGGTGGAATTGAAATTCGCCGATGGA
>JAEUQP010000513.1 GCA_016789645.1 Acidobacteriota bacterium
TGGGCGTGTATTACCACGGCGTGACCGGCAGAAAGCTGGAAGCGGTGGAATTGAGCGATTATCGCCCGATGGTCATGATCGGCATGGGGTGTTTGCTGGCGTTGCTGGTGGGGCTGGTTGCCGGAGTCAAACTGTTCAACCGGGCATTCAAAACGCCAACGGAATCGTTGCCGGAAATGCTGTCATTGCGCGTGTTGGTGATTGGGTACGCAGCGTCGTTTGTGGTGGTGGGCAGTGTGTCCGCGTTTGCCTGGCAGATTCCCGGATTTGCGCAGGCAATCATCTCGCTGTCGTTTTTGCGGTTGGCGTTGTTGTTTTTGTTATTGCGCAAACTGGTTTGGCCCAAACTGCAAACGACGTGGATTGTGCTGATTCTGGTGGTGGAAGTCGCCATTGGCATCACAGGGTTTTTTGCCGGGTTCCGTGAACCGCTGGCCATTGCGGCGGTGGTGTTGTTGGAACGGTTTGACGCCAAAAATCTGCGGCATTGGGTGGTATTTGGGGGCTTGGCTGTCGCGGCTTTGTTTTTGGCCGTGTTGTGGACGGCGGTGAAAGTGGATTACCGGTCGAAATTCGTTTCCGATCAAGCCTTCGCCAATTCCACCGAAACCCGTTTGAGTTACATCGGATCGGCGTTGGGGAATTTCCTGTCGGGCGAAGGCGGTCAGGTGGCCGATCAAATGGATGCTTTGGTGGATCGGTTGTGGGTGGTGTATTACCCGGCGCTGGCTGTCAGTCGTGTTCCCAGCGAATTGCCGCACACGAACGGAGAAATTCTGCAATCGGCTCTGTTGCACGTGGTCACGCCGCGCTTTCTGTTTCCCGAAAAAGCCGGGTTGCGTTCGGACAGCGAAATGGTTCGCAAATATTCCGGCGTGTATGTGGCCGGTGGCGAAGACGACACCAGCGCCCAAAGCGACACCAGCATCGCGTTTGGTTATGCGGCGGAATCGTATCTGGATTTCGGCTTGCCGTGGATGTTTGTTCCGGTGCTGATTTGGGGATTGGTGATGGGGACCGTGTACGGATTGTTTTTCCGGTTGGTCGTACATCGAGAATTGGCGATTGCCGTCGGCACGGTGATTTTCTGGTTGAGCCTGTACATTTTCGAGCGCTCCTGGGTGAAAACCCTGGGGCAATCGGCAACGATGATTGTGTATCTGACGCTGGTGACGGTATTGATTGACCGATTCCTGTTGTCGCAAAAATCGGCTTCGACGGTGGCTGGAGTCCGAAAAATGGCGATTGGGTAAATGCCAAAGCTCGGTTTCACTACGAATATTCACGAATAAACACGAATTGATAACTGATGTTACGCACCCAAAGTTTTGTGAAGATGTTTGACTCGATTATCGCCAATAAAGACAGGCTCTTTCACCGCAGAGGCGCAGCGCAGCAGAGCCGCAACCGATTTCACCGCAGAGGCGCGGAGAGCCGCAGAGGTTTCGCAGAGAAAAAGTTCGAATCGTTAATTTCTTGCTCAAAAAACAAGAAGTTGAAACCTTGCTACGCAAAGAGCGCAAAGAAGGCGCGGAGAATAGCCTCTGCGAAAACTCTGCGAAACTCCGCGTCTGAACGGTGAACGGGGAATTCTAAAGTGCAACATCAGCGTCAAGCGGCTTACTAAAAAACTGCGCGCGTAACATCAGTTGATAAGTCGCAGCCTCGAATCGTGTATCTGATGATCGAAGGGGATTCGTGAGCATTCGCGTTCATTCGTAGTTTCTCTTGTTTTCACTTCTGCTGTGAGAGTTCTTCACGTAGCGGCATATTTCGCTCCGGCGTTTGTCTACGGCGGGCCGCCGCGCAGCATTTTGGGATTGTGTCAGGCGTTGCGGCGCGCGGGCGTCGAAGCGTCGGTGATGACGACGACGGCCAACGGGCGCGAAGACTTTCCGGCTTCCTCCAACGGGCAGCAGCTTTACGAAGGCGTGCCGGTTCGGTATTTTCCGCGCCGCTGGCCGAAGCGGTTTTTCGCGGTGGAAGGATTGGCAGACGCGTTGCTCGCTGAGGCCGGAAATTACGACCTGTTGCACATTCACGGGCTGTGGAATTTGACAGTGTGGGCGGCGGCGCGGGCGGCCAGACACATTGGCTTGCCGTATTTGATTTCTCCGCGAGGCATGCTGGATCGCGGCGCGATGAATCACGAAGCGGCGCGCAAATTCATCGCCTGGCATCTGGCGGAACGCGAAAACCTGTTGGGAGCGCAATTGCTGCATGCGACTTCCGAGAGCGAAGCCAAGGCGATTGCTGCGCATCATCTGCACAAACCGAT
>JAEUQP010000536.1 GCA_016789645.1 Acidobacteriota bacterium
AACTTCCAACGGCTGCCGTACTTGCAACGAGCAATCAAGGCGGCCGTTGAAACGCAGAATTTCAACTAAAACAGAGTCTGTTGCCCCCTGGCCTCAGACCCGCCCAAAGACCGAATTTCAACTAGGTTTTGGACAATGCCGGGACTGGCAAGCCGCTGATGGTTGGTTGGGGAAAGCGCGCCTGGGCGGCGATCAGATCGGTCCCAATCCGACCGATCGTGCAAAAAACGGAACGAAGAAGAGTCTGCTCACGGATGGCGCTGGCGGCCCGTTGTCAATCGTGATCGCCCCCGCCAATGTGAACGATCACAAATTACTGGGAGAGACTCTCGATTCGATTGTCGTTGAACGGCCCAAAGTAACGCGTGCAAAACCACAGCATCTGTGCCTGGATAAAGGTTACGACAACGAAGCGAGTCGGCAGATCGTCAAGCAACATCAATACAAAGACCACATTCGCCGGATCGGAGAAGAGAAACTCGATCAGCAGGGCGAAAAGAAGCACCCGGCGCGACGATACGTGGTTGAACGAACTCTGGCCTGGTTATCCAAGTGCAGAGGCTTGCTGATTCGATATGAGAAGAAGAGCGAGAACTATCTCGCCCAACTTCAATTTGCTTGCGCTCTGCTCTGGTATCGCCGCTTACTTCGTGCAGAGCCCGCAACTCCATAACAACAAGGTTTTGCGGCTACTCTGAGTTTCAAGATAGTTTCTTAATTGAACTCACTGAAACTAGAAGGCACTAAATAAAACAGTGTCATTTAATTCTTGCTTAAATCGAACAGACCATCTAAATACTTGATTTCAAATAAGAAACTTCGACGTTAAGCGCGTCTTGGTGTGCCAGTAACGCGCCAAAGCCGAAAAATCACCGTTTTTTGCCCATCAAAACCCGTTCGATTTCTTGACTCGCGTGCGCCTGCATTTCATCGGTCGGGTGCGTGTAGGTTTGAAGCGTGACGTTGACATCTGAGTGACCAAGCCGGGCGCTGACGGTTTTCGGATTTACGCCATTAGCCATCAACAGAGTCGCCGAGGTGTGGCGAGCGCTGTACGGGAAGAAATGATCCGGCAGGCCTGCTGCCTTCAGAATCTTTTTGCAGATGTACCACAGACGGACTTGCGAGTACGGTTCGCCAATTTCATTGGCAAAGATGAAGTCGTGATCTTTCCAGGCCCGGCCTGCCCGCATCCGCTCTTCAAGCTGGCGCTTCCGGTGTTTATTGAATAACCAGACCAGCCTTTCGGTTAAAGGCAGCGTGCGACGACCGTGTTCGGTCTTCGGCGTGTCCAGATACCATTCCGGCTCGCCTTCCTTCTTTCCCTTTTGCCACTTGATGGCTTTTTGGATTCTCAGGCTCATTGCTTCAACGTCCAGGTTCGACCAGCGCAAACCAAGCAGTTCGCCAGGACGACAACCGGTGTGAAAGGCCAACGTAAAGAGTAAGCCGAATCGTGTCTCGTTAGCAGCGGCAAAAAATGCGGCTACCTGATCGGGCGTCATCACCCTAGAGGCGCGCTTTTCCGACATCTCTTCCTTCAGCCGCTTACCGCCAGGCGAATCAACGCCGTCCATCGGGTTGAATGGAATCCTGCGGCGGCGGATCGCCAGCTTGAACACTTTCTTTATCAACGTGTGGACGTAACTGATCGTTCCACGCGAAAGGCCGGATGCTTTCAGGTTCTTATAAAGCGTCTGAATATCCCCGGCTTCGATCTTTGCCAGCATCTTATTACCTAGCTCCGGCCTTATGTACAAGTTAATGATTGTTCGATAGTGGACGACGGTTGAATCTTTCAGGTCTAAATTCGAGTCAAGCCACTCCTCAAGAAAAACGTTGAGCGTGTCTTTGTTGATCTTAAGCGATTCGCCTGCCTTGTGCTTGGTCAGCAGCGTACGCAACCGGTCCTGCGCCTGCCTCTTTCCTCCGTGAAAGGTTTCATCGTGGTAATGGCGCTTCCCTGCTGAGTCGCGTCCCTGGAAGATGCGGAGTAGGAACTTGTTTTGACCGCGCTCGACGCACTGGCCTACGTTGCGAGATTTCTTTTTCTTTGTTGGTTTCTCCTCACTCATTTGCTTATTTCTTCAAGTGTTTCTCTTCGACAGTCGGTGATTCGTCAGCCGGGTTGTTGCCTGTGATGTTATCAACAGAAAGGGCTGCCTGAATCACGTGCCCGTTGCCCGCAGCTTCCCTGTCTTGCTGTTGGAGTCGCAAGCCGATGTCAACCAACAACCGCGCAAGCTTCTTAATTTGCTCGTCTTTGAGTGGTGTTTTGGTCATAGGTTGCCACCCTTCTTCCCGGCCTTCGCTTTTCGCTTACTGCCTTTTTTGGGTCCAGGTTTTGGCTTTTCCATTTCAAGCGCGGTTACTGGTATTTCCCAGTAGTTACCAGCGCCGCCAGGCAACTCGTGTTCAACAGCACCGGGCACTAAGCCAGCGCGCAGCCAGTTGAGTGCGGTGCGGTAATTAACCGCCATTCGCTCAGCAAACGTGCTAGTCGAAATCATTTCTACTTTCCCCTTTTTTGCCATAGGCGCATAAGTTACACGCCCTGCAATAAATTGCAAAATCATTATGCCAGCGCTTTTCTAATCACGCAATATAATTTCTTACATAGAGTGTAAAAAATTACATTGCAGTTCATTACAGGGGGTGTTATAATCCCCTTATTGGTTGTTGACGAATTGCGAGACACTTATGAACTCTTACAAATGCCAAATATGCGGTCGGAAACTCACAGACAATGAATCAATCGCTCTCGGCGTCGGGCCGGACTGCGCTGCCAAGCGCACTTCGTTTGTCGCTTCGTGCGGCACTTCGGAAGCTGAGATTGCGGCGCTCGAAAATGCCAGTGGTGAGGCTGCCCGCTGGATTCGGAACTTTCGGCAGGATATGCGCGCTGGTCGCGTCCGGCAGGCGCGCCAGTGCATTGAGATTGCGCGGCATAAGGCTGAGCAATCCGAGCCTGTTGTCACGCCTCTGGTCGCTCCGGCTGTCGTTGCCAGCGAGCCGCCGCAACCGGCCATCGTGGTTCGATCTTCCGAGCGCGGCTATCGCGTTCATCCGCCCTACAAACATCCTCAATTCGTTGCCGCGTTCAAGCGGACGGTGAGCGGTCGCTGGTATCCCGAAGCGTCGGAATGGTTCATTCCGGCAACCTGCCTGCAATGGGCAATTGAGCTTTTACAGTACTGGTTTTTGATGCCGGTCTATGTCGAAGGCCACGCGGAGAACACCTAACCACCACGCCTGGCGCATTTGGGCAATCCACAATCCGGCAGCGATGCGCCGCCGCCGGTCACTCACAGAAAGGAAAACCTCATGGCGAAAAACACACAATCAAAACAAGCTGAACCCACCGAATCTCTTTTCGAGCTAATTGACCAATTCGGCGCAGTCACGGCCAAGCTGATGACGCACGAACGCAGCCCGAACAGTTTGCGGCGCATTCTGTCGGAAATGATGTCGGAAATTGACAGCCAGATTGATAGCAGCGAGCAACAGGCCGAACGCGAACGAATCGAGGCCGGAACCATCCTGCCGCTGAATCTTCGGTATCTCTGCGCGCAAGGCTCATAAAAGGGAGGCAGATCAACATGAAAAAAACGGACAAAATAGCGCCTGAAACCCCGTCGCTGCCCGAAAACACGGTGCGCGTGCTCATCCACGGTTCGAATGAGATACGCCATGCCGTCCTGTTTCCCTCTAACATCATCCCGGATTCTGAAGAGCAGGTTGTCATCATCAGCCGAACAACAAAAGACGTATGGATCGGTAATGTTGCCCCTTATTCATCCGACCAGATTGTCCTTACCAACCAAACACGCGGTAAGACGATTCGCTCTCTGTTCTCACTGGACGAATGCCAGATTGCGCGCTGGTGTGATCCGCCTGTTCAAGCCTGCAAGGTGGGAAAGGTCAGGGCGAAACCTCGTCGCCAGAAACGCGAAAGGCTTACCGATGCGCTAACACCGGCAAGCCCTTTGTAACCGTCAACCACTCTTTGGGAGTGATCAAACAGCTACCGCGTAGCCTGATTCTGCCACTCCCGAAACAATCAACCAAGCGAATCCGGGAAGACTTCACCATCTACCCTATCGCCGTTTCAATGGGAGAAACTATGGCAGTCAAACTCGCATTTCGTCATCAACGGGCAATTTTCGGCTTCGTCGTTCTCGGATTGCTCATCCTGTTCTCTACCGCTGTTCTGTGGGGACATTACGAAAAGATTGTCAGCAATTATCAATGGCTGGCGAAAGCTGGTCTTGCTTTAGTGGATGTCATCGCCATCGGCCTGGCCATCTGGCACTTCTACGCCAAGCACGTTCCGCTGAAAGTGTGGTGTTACGTCGCCGAAGGCGTCATTGCCGCGATGATGATCGTCCACGCGGGCGCTGTCTTGCAGCTTGAATCCAGCACATCACAGCAAACGCACGCCGTCCAAACCGCCGTTGATGTGCAAACCAAACTGATTGAAGCTCAAGGTAAGGCGAATGCCGAAGTCATCAAAGCGCAAGGAGAAGCGAACGCCGAAACCGAAGCTGCGCGAATCAAAGCCGCTGGAGAAGCCGCCGCCGCTATCAAAAAGCAAACCGGCTCAACCACGCTGGCAAGTCGAACTTTGAAAGCTGGCACTACTTCAGTGCCCGCACAGCCAGGCAGCACTCCGCCGCAACCAACGCAGTCCGACACGGCGAACACAACGGCCATCGTTGAACAGGCCAGCCAGATCAAGCCGAAGACGTTTCTCGGTGAAGGTTACATGAACGGCGGCATTTACGTCTGGCCTGCCCTGATCGCCTTCGGCCTGTTCTTCGTCGCCATAGGCATTTCGGCATTTTCCGAACCGCACGAAGACGCCAACCGAAACGGCATCCCGGACGGTTGGGAAAAGATGCTTGGCCGCGATGTTCAGCCGGTCAATCCGCCGCAATCCGTCAACGCTTCGCCGAGCTACCCGCCAAAGCCGCGCGTTATCTGGCAAGGCGGCAAAATCATACGGGATGAACGGGGAAACTGATTGCGCCGGTTGAGCCTGTTGCCCCGCCGCCGGTCACACCGGCGGAAACTCAATCGGCGCGCATTGAACCGCCCACACGCGCCCAACCCCAATCGTCCATCGCTTCGGCGGAAATCAAACAGACGCCCGCCGAAGCGATGGACGATTTTCCGTCCAAGCCGTTGCCCGCCAACGTGCTGCCTTTTGCTGCCAAATCCAAGCCGCCAGCGCGCGGCAGGCGAAAGAAGACAGGCCATAAGGCGATGCGCGTGGATTACGTCAAGGTCAGCAAAAACACTTGGGCGTTCCGCATTCGCTGGCGAGAAGGCGAGCAGGAGCCAGCCGTTTATGTCAGCCGCGTTGACGACAAACGATTCAGATCCATTACGAAAGGAAAAGTGAGATATGCCGCGTTCAAAAAACAACTTATCAGCAGCTTCTTGTCGAGAACCGTTCGGCAAGGTCACGGAATTGATGCAAGTCCCAATCGCGCTGTTTGAGGTCTTATCCCTTGCCAGCGAGATTGACCATCCGAAAGCGAAGCAGATCGAACGCCTGACAGACAGCATCATCAACGTCACGCTGGACGATCCCGACGCGCTGGTGAAGCTGTCGAATCTGGCCGGAGAGGGTTATGCGATTCGATTCTCATAGGCATTGCTCAAAGACCGAAAATGCAAAAAGCCCGCATTCTCAACAGGTGCGGGCTTTAGCGCATGGGGAGATAGCAACGTCGGCCAAGCGCCTGACAAACATCGGCGCAACACCTGACTTCTGCCGTCACCATTTCGCTATTGGCTAAACAGTTTTAATCGGCGCAAACTTCCAATGACGCCGTCAACGACCGGCTTGGCTTCGAGCGAAGATCGCTAGCGAGAATTGATGGTTGCGCGGTAGATTACTGTCATCCGAAAAGCGATTTGAGAAGTTGCCATCTCATAAAAACAGGATAATCAACATGAACGACACCCCAGTTTCACCTACACAATCTGAAGCCGCGTCACCGGACATTAAGCTAGCGTTCGTCTGTGATTGCGAAGAACGGGCGCGTTCGGCCTGCCAGGGCCAACCATTCTTCAAGGAACTCGAAGGCAAGCGGTACTGTGTTCTGCATTACCCAGACACGGACAAGCTTGAAGCTTTCCGCCTGGCGCTGAAAAGAAAACTTGATGCCCAAGACTTCGACTTTCAGGAAGTCTGGTTTCCTGAATCAGTGAGTTTTGAAAAATTCGAGTTTAGTGCCCTCGCCAATTTTGGTGGCTCGAAGTTCAGTGCGTTAGCTAATTTCTATGGCTCGAAGTTCAGCGCGGATGCCAATTTCAGCAACGCAATGTTCAGCGCGGGTGCCGATTTCAGCAGCGCAATGTTCAGCGCGGGTGTTGGTTTTTTGGACTCGCAGTTTAACGGAGTCGCCAATTTCTCTGGCTCGCAGTTCAGCGGAGTCGCTTATTTCTATGGCTCGCAGTTCAGCGCGGATGCCAATTTCTCTTTCTCGACATTCGGCGCGGCTGCCAATTTTATTCGATCGAGGTTCAGTGCGTTCACCAATTTCATTGGCTCGAAGTTCAGTGCGGATGCCAATTTCGAGAGCGCGACATTCAGCGCGGATGCCAATTTCAGCAGCGCGATGTTCAGCGCGAAAGTCGGATTCAACACCGTGACATTCGGCACGAATGCCTATTTCCGTGGCTTGACATTCAGCGCGGATACCGGCTTCAACAGCACAATATTTAGCGCGGATGCCGATTTCTCTGGTTCGATGTTCCGTGCGCTCGCCAATTTCTCCTTCTCGATGTTCAGCGCGAATGCCGATTTCTCTCGCTCAGTGTTCAGTGCGGATGCCAGTTTTTCTTTCTCGACATTCAAAAACTATGTCAGCTTCGCAGGATCAAACGAGAAGAAAGCCTTTGGTAAACAGACTCGCATAGACTTCCAACACGCACACATCGAAAAGCCTGAACGTGTTTCTTTCCACACGGTTAATTTAAGACCTTACTGGTTCATAAACACTGACTGCCGCAAATTTGAGTTCGTAGATTGCTTTATGAGCTACAATTTGAAAAAAGATGTCCTCGGCGCAATGGGAGCAGGGATCAACTGGCCTTACCGACTTCTAGCGATCACTTACCGGCAATTGGCGGATAACGCTGAAGCAAATCATCGTTATCATGAAGCTTCACGCTTTAGGTTTAGCGGTTTTGAAGTGCGCCGAATTGAACGATTCCGAGGAATCGTTCCTTGGCAATTAGATTGGTGGTACTGGCTGGCAAGCGGTTATGGGGAAAGTGTAAGGCGTGCCTTATTCGTTTTTCTTACCTTATTGGCTCTATTTGCTTTTACCTATGGTTGGGTTGGCTTCGATCAAAGCGGCAGGGCAATGACAGCAAGTGTATCTCAAATTAAGAGTCAGCCAGACACCGCTGGAAAACCACTCAACTGGAAAGATGCCTATCTCTACAGCGTCGGTGTCAGCATTTTGCAAAAACCAGACCCAAAGCCATTGACCAGAACAGCAAAGTTTCTAGTTTATCTGCAAACCATTCTTGGCCCAGCCCAAGCTGCGTTGCTGGCGCTGGCTGTGCGCCGAAAATTTATGCGGTAGCGGAGAAATACAATGTGCGGACGATTTACCCAACGAAAAGATGCGTCCAAAGTCGCCAAGCGGTACGGCGTGAGCGAAAACGGCATTGTCGCCAAGCCGCGTTACAACATCGCACCACAGCAAATGATTTTAGCCGTCAATCAGGAGCGTGAACTTGTGCAGTTGAAATGGGGCTTGATTCCCAGTTGGGCGAAAGATGCGAAGATCGCTAATAATTTGATAAATGCTCGCGCTGAAACGCTTCAGGAAAAACCGTCGTTTCGGACAGCATTGGCAAAACGACGATGCCTGATTCCGGCGGATGGCTGGTATGAATGGAAGAAGGAAGCTGACGGCAAACAGCCGTACTTCTTTCACCGGCGCGATGACGGGCTGTTCAGTTTTGCCGGATTGTGGGAGTCGTGGAAATCGCCTGAAGGTGACACGATCCAAACTTGCACAATCATCACGACCGAACCCAACGAACTGACCAGACAATACCATCATCGGATGCCCGCCATCTTGAAGCCGTCAGATGAGCAACACTGGCTGGATTCTTCGGCGCGCGTTCCCGACCTGCTTCAATTGCTCGCGCCTTGTTCCGCCGATGAGCTTGAAGCCTACCCAATCTCGCGCGCCGTCAATTCGCCCGGACGAGACGAAAACTCGCTGATTGAGCGAGTCCAGGTCTGATGGAAAACGATTTTCCCGCACAGAATCCGCCGAATGAGCAAGTCCATTAATTGCAACGCTTAGGCAATTTTCCGCACGTGTGCGCGAAATTCGATTTTTGGAATAAAGCGCACACGTGCAGGCAATTCAAAACGCACATCAATCTGAAGCCGAATCCGCCGACAGATCAGCGGCACAAACTACGATCCACGTAAGTTTTGTTTCCGTTCCCATTGATGTAATAGCACCCGCCGCGCGGCCCAGCGATGTAACCGTTTCGACTGAAGGCTGAGCTACGGTAAGAGTCCGACGAGCCGCAAAGACTCCTGTCAACATAGGTCTTGTTGCCGTTTCGATTGATGTAATAACAACCGCCACGCGGCCCGGTTAGGAAGCCGCCCCGTCTGGTGGTTGTCGGTGAATCCGTGACAATACGCTCAGGCAAACCGGTGACAACCTCTTCCTTCTTTGCTTGTGGCGCTGGTTTGGTTTGAGAGGCTTTGGCTTTTTGCCCCGGCTTCGGCTGGCTGATTTCCGCCGTTGGCGACGGCTCAGCAAGAACCGATGGAAAGCCGTCTGGCGTTGTGGATTGTCTGAAATCCTGTTGGTTGGTTGGCGTGATGACCGAGAGCAGAATGCTAAAAACCAGCATCCCCAATGCAATCAAACCAATCGTTGTGTTTGAGATTCTGTTCGCGCGCCTCTGTGTTGACGCCTGTTGCGGGACGGAAGCGTCAGTCGGCAATTCGGTTCCACATTGCGGGCAGAAGAGAAAGCCAGGCTTGGTCTGTTTGCCGCATACGTGGCAACTTTGGAACGAAGAAGTGTGGGGATGCATTGAAGTACAACTTTTCTGAGGCACTAAAATGTAATTTTGCGAAGTCGGTATCTACAAAAATGCAAAGGCCGAATGCGATGGCCTTACTGGTCAACACGCGCAAAACCGGCGCGCTATTCTTACCGGCCACAGGCTGAACTTGCTTCAGCCTCATTTCTAGCAAAGGCATAACTACTGACGTTGTTTTTCATTGATTCGATGAAATAAGCAGGCGATGGCTAAATAGATTATGACCAACACAAGAAAGGGTTTGCCGGTGAAAAGCTGACGAAAACTTTCATCAGAAGGTCTAAAAACCAGTTTCAGGAAAGGGCTTACCCAGTACTCAGTAGAGAAAAAAAGCGGTATGGCCATTCCGTAAGAAGCTAATTTATACGGGCTTTTTTCAGGAAGGTTGTTAATTCGAATGGCAATGCAGGCACCCAAAAGAATCCATCCTGTAAAGAGAAGCCACTTCGGAGATGGGCTAAGATTAGCTGAAATAACGACCATGGTAATGCCTATTATGGCTATGATTGTCACACAACGTTTTTCAGTTTGACTGAGACTTGTATCGCTTTTCATGTCACATCCGTTGAGGTTTGAGGCAGGACGCGGGGGAGCATCGTTTGATGACGCGCGGAGTTTTCTTGTGAACCATCGAGCAGACCAGCCATAACACGAAAGCCGAGCCGCCCAGGTCATCGACTTGAGCGGCTTTCGCGTGCATGGTCACCTGAGCCACTAATCATCGGCCTATTTCCCTTTCTCGATCTTTTCTTTCAGGTGTTTGGCGCAAGCCTCTGCGGTACTCTTTTTTCCGTGTGCGGAATCTGACTTGTTCACCGAATAAGCCCAAACTGCTTCTCCGCTTTTCAAATTTGTCACGGTAATGCTGGCCTGTTCGCTGGAACGCCAAGAACCTCTAAAGATGATTTTGGCGGCTCCGGCCTTCTTCGATTCGGTAGTGCCGGTGATCTCGAAGTCTGCTTTGTCCTTCTCTGTCACGATTTCGACAGGAACCTTCTTGGCCTTGAATGCACTTGCCAGGAATTTTTCATATTCGTCATTCATCGGATTGATGAAGACTTTGGAACCGGCAGGTATGGGTTTGGCGGCATCTTGCGCCAGACCGCTCACTGCTGCCAGCATAAGCATAAGCAAAAGCGATAGACTTTTTCTGTTCATTACTCTCTCCCTTCGATACGAGCTTTAAGGTGTTTGGCGCAGGCTTCCGAAGAACTCTGCTTGCCTTTGTATGAATTGGACTTGTTTACGTTGTAGCCCCAAACGACCACACCGGTTTTAACATTAGTCATGACGATACTGGCCTGTTCGTTGCTCTGTTGTGATCCAAGAAAAATCATCTTTGCCCAGCCAGCCTGAACCGATTCTGAAACTCCGGTGATCGTGTAATCGGCCTTATCCGGGCTATTCACAACCACGATAGGCGTTTCTTTCTTAATGATGGCCGCTACCAAGAATGATTCATATCCATTCAGCGGTGCAATGTAGACTTTTGACCCGGAAGGAATGGCTTCTTTGCTCAATTCAGCCGGAGGTGCTTTGTCCACCACCGCACCGGATTTGGCAGATTGTGGTTCTGTTTTCGCAGGAGTTGTAGGTGTCGTGGTTTGCGCAAATGCGCCTGTCGCAATGATCGCGAGAAACACGAGAGGATACGAGAGACGACGAAACATATTGTTATTCCTCCTTGTTGGAAATGCAGGGTTGATAATTCATCACACTCACGGCTGAGTGAGCATACTTATGGCCAAAGCGGGATAAAACCCAACAATGGGGGTTAAAACTCTCATGGGCTTTTCCTAAGCGCACCGACAAACAGAGCGCTCAAAGCGCCAGCGTCGAAAGAAATATCAAATAGGAACTGTTGCTGGAACTAGCTCTGTCGGACATGTGTCAATCCTTTGGGGGGCAGGCTTCAGTTTTGAGGCAAGACACGGGGGAGCATCGTTTGATGACGCGCGGAGTCTATGCCGCGTCATTGGCTGAGGCAAGAAAAATCATACAACTCCGGCAAGACGGCTTTACTTTTTCTGACCAGGCTTTCGCACTCGTTTGCTGTTCTGTGGCGCAATAGCAACTTCCGCTTCCTCGCCTTCATAGTCGTGAAGCCTCAACACAATTGCCGGAAATTTCCGCTCGTAAGCAATCTTGACCCATTCCAGCTTGGACTCCAGAGAGTTACGCGGCTCAAGGCAGAGCAGGCAAATCCAATCCTCAACGCTCAGACCAAACGCATCCGCTCCTCGTTGTAAACCCGCTTCGATGAGCTTCTGACGTCCGTTGGGCTGATTCAGCTTCTTGAGCAATTCCAGCGCCAGCGGGTTAGTTTCCCAATCATCCGCCACCAGCGCCGCTTCTTCCGGCGACCAGACCATGAACAGAAGCCGCCGCGCCTCCTCTTCGGTCCGCCCCGTCTTCGCCATCGCTTCAGGAATGGCCGACAGCAAAATCGCCCGGTTATGGCGAAGCAATTCTCGCTCGGATTCAATCAGCGGCTCCATTGCCGAAAGTCGTTTTGCAGTCGTCATGCGGTTCTCCTCGTGGTTCTGATTTCCAATGCTTTTTCCAGGTAAGCCAAGCGTTCTTGAGTTTCCAACGTTTCGCGCGCCTTCAGACCGAGTTCCAGAACAGACTTGGCGGCACTGACGCGAGCGGACACTTGCGCGGTTTTGTCATTCAGGATTTCGCGCAGACAAACCACGGCATCCGCGCTGGCCGACTGCAACGCCGTGAGCGTGGATTCGAGCAACCGCCCACGCGCTGCACGATACGCAACGGAAAATTCCGGCTCCGCCAGCCATCGCCAGATGGTCGCTTCGGATACATCCGCCGCAGCCGCAGCCGCGCGCGTCGTCGGTTCGCTCAACAGAGCTTCGATTGCCCGTTGTTGCTTGGCCGAAAGTCTCTCAGTTTCATTCATTTTCAATCACCTCGCTTTCTCAATCTGCATTTACTTCGCTTCGCCCCAGTTGGCGGCAATCGTTGCTTCGACAACCATTGGCACAGTGAAGCCTGTCGGCGCAGCCTGCATAACTTCGGTCATCAGATCGCGCACAACTTCAGCTTGCGCCGCCGGGCATTCAACGATGAACTCATCGTGAACCATCGCAATCAGCCGTGCGCCTTCCGGCAAAGCCGCGTGCAATCGCACCATCGCCATTTTCGCCATATCCGCCGCCGTCGCTTGGATGATGAAGTTTTGCGCTTGCCGGACTTCGCGCGACGTTTGCCCGGAAACGCGCCGACGGCGGCCAAACCGGTTGTGAACATAACCACGCTGGCGCGACCGGCTCTCAACCTGATTCAGAAACTTCCGCACGCCCGGATAGGTTCTGAAATAATCGGCGACGAACTGCTCGCACTGCGCTTCGGTCACGTCCACGCCTTGCGGTCTGAGCCGGTTGAACAAACCGACCGGCGTGATGCCGTAAGCAATGCCGAAATTTATCATCTTGGCGATGCTCCGTTCCGGCTTCGTCACGTCCGCTTCAGCCTTGCCGAACATTCGCGCCGCTGTCAACGTGTGCAAGTCTGTTTCGCGTTCGCCGCAGTAAGCTTCGATCAAAAGCGGGTCTTTCGAGTATTCGGCCAGAATGCGAAGCTCCATTTGTGACCAATCGGCCACGACCAGCGCGTTGCCTTCGTCGGCGATGAACATTTGCCGCAGTTTCTTGCCAAGCTCCGACCGCGCCGGGATTTGCTGCACACTCGGATTCGAGCAACTGAAGCGCCCGCTTGTCGTTCCCAGTGGTCGGAACTCAGGATGAATGCGCCCGCGTTCATCGGCGAATTTCGGTAACGTGGTCAGAAAGGTCGAAGCCAGCTTGTCAATTTCGCGGTAACGCAACACGGCATCAACCGCCGGATGATGACCGCGCACGTCTTCCAACGCTTCGCGGTCAACGCTGCGCTGGCCGCCCTTGGTTTCTTTACGCGAAGGAACGCCCAGCTTGTCGAACAGTATCGCCGCCACTTTCTGAGGCGAATGCAGATCGAACCGGCATCCGGCGCTTTCGTAAATCTCTGCCTTGATGGTTTCGGCTTCGGCTTGCACAACGGCGTTCATTTCCGCCATCCGGTCAAGGTCGAGCTTCATTCCGGCGGTTTCCATTGCCATCACCGCAGGCACGACTTGCTTTTCCAGTTTGTAAACCTGCAGCAAGCCTTGCCGGTCAAGCTCCGGCTGGAATTTGCGCCACAGCCGCCACGTGTAACGAGCATCGTTGCGCGCGTATTCGTGGAAGATTTCAGGATCGAGCAGCCGCGCGCGGTCGGCCTCTTCAAACGTCACCGGATCGTCAATGCCCAGATGCTCTTTGGCCAGCGGCTTCAATCCGTGTTCGCCGTTTTCATCGAGCAGATGCGCCGCAATCATCGTGTCTTCCCAAGTGGCGGGCAGTGGCAGCCCGGATCGTTCCAGCACAGCCAAATCAAACTTGGCGTTGTGCATCACGACGGTTTGCTCCGGTTCCGGCATCAACAGCGGCCAGGCTTCGCAGTCTGGCGTGTAGCTGGTCTGCCCTCCCCCGTCATAACTCAGTGCCAGGCCGATCATCCGAGCATTGCGCGACGTGACACCTCGTTTTTTGTCGAACGGTTCGGTTTCTGTGTCGAGCGAAACGAGGGCTAAAACGGCGTCAGATTGCGAGAGATAAGCACCTGGTGAGTTATTTTCCGCTTCCTCCTGAAAACTTATCTCTCGCATCTCTCGCACTCGACCTAACTCACTGTCTGGCAAGGATTTGACCTGCGAGAGATAGATTTCCGACTGAGAGGAGTTTGAAAAGTATCTCTCGCAGCGCATTTCGTTGTCAGCATTAGGTTTAGCCTCGTTGCGAGAGATGCGAGAGATAAAATCTGCGGGGAGAGGCAAAAAGTAATTCCCGAAGACTTTTGCGAAGGTATCTCTCGCAAAAATGACCGCGGATTTCTGGTAGTGGATTGAGGCTCTCCGCTTGACCAGCTTTCGCTTGAAGCCGAGCTTGCCGAGTTCGCGGCTGATCCAATTGTCGCTGTGTCGTTTCTTTTCTGACAGCCCGTCGTTGATTGTCGCAGTGATTTGCTCAATGCTTGCCAATTCCAGCGGGATGCCCTCTTCAGGCGGCGGGTAGTTTCCAAAATCCTTCCAGACAACCGTTTCGTCGTCTTTCACCTCGAACAGCAACCGGTGGACAATTGCGGCAAGCTGTCCGTCAAAGCTTTCCTGTTTGTCGCTGGTAGCGTCATCCGTCCGGCCTTCCAGCATTCGGGCGAAGTCGTCTTTCAACGAAGCGTCTGTAATTAGCCCATACACAGGAATGGCAATCTGAATGAAGCGAGGTTCTATGCTGTAGTTCTTTAACTCTCGCTCGGCATCATCAAATGCCTGTTCGTAATCCTTATGCCAGTTGCGAAGCCGCCACAAATAGAGCTTGGCGCGCAAATCCGCGAAGTTTTGAAGCATCCGCGCCGTCAGTCGAAATGAGATGTCTTTGCGTAGGGTTTTTTGAAGTTCGACTTGAACGCACCTGGATTCAAATGCACCGCTGTCGGAGAGCTTCAATCCGCCAATGAGCTTTGGCCCAAAAGGAGAGAAAAGCTTGATGGTCATCTGCCCGTCAGCGCCTTTCTCAATTCGTGGAATCTGAGCGATGCGTTGAAATCCGCTGTTCAGGATTTGAATCAGCATGTCTGTGTCTTCGTTGCCAACCGCTAAATTGCATTCATCAAGAATCAGCGTAGGTTGGTATGCGTCCATCATCCTGAAAAGGCTGGCCGCGCTAGGGCTGCTGACAGCGATAGGCCGAAGGCAGAGCATTCCAACAGTGCTGATGTACCGGCTCTTGCCGCTGCCACGCTCCCCGGTTGCGCGTAGATAGGAAAGTTCGTTGAGTTTGTCGGCGATGTAACTCAAACGAACATATTTTGTCGAGAGCTTGAGTTCGCGTTTCGGAACGTCTGAATAGCGATTGATGCAAGACTCAATTTCAGCATCGAGTGAAGCCTCGTCACCGTATTCAATCAACCGCTCCGGCAAAAACAGGCCGCCCTTAAGTACAAAGTCATCTTGCAGAGGTTCGTAACTGTTCAGATCGTCTTGAATCTTCCTGTGATACGTTACCTCGCCTTTTGCCGTGTCGTAGACGGCATACAGTCCGCCTGCAATCTGTTCAGCCAAACGCCCATCTGTTAAATCCGCAAAAATGGCCTGCTTTGTTTCGCTTTCTTCGGATTCTTCATCCTCGATTGCGGCTTGAACGCTATCAAATCTATCAGCTAATGAGCGCAGCGCCTGGTGAGCACTGCCCTGTTTTTCGTCGTCAAGTTCCAACCTTTTGACGAATCGCTCCCGCTCATCTGCTTTGTCGAGATTGAGCAAGTCTCTGTGCAAGGTTCCGACACAGTTGCGAGCAATAAGACGGACGCGCCCTCTGTCGGCTGGTGAAACCTCAAGTGTAAGTGTGCCATCAAACAGGCTTTCACTTATGAAGGCTGGCGTGTGCTGAAGGTTATTGATACCAAGCGCCTTCAGGATGTTTTTGCGATGAGCCGAGTGCTCACCACTGCCGGAAAAGCGATGGCAAACCAGACTGCCATCGGCAAAGACCTTAAGCTTGCCAGCACCTTTGCCGTCCATCGAACAGACTGGGCAGTCAGCGGACAAACTGCCGTCTGCTTCCTGCCGAACGCTGGAAAGTTTTTCAGAGAAGGCATCAAGCTGCTTCTGCATAATGCACCTCCCATGTGACGGCCCGTTTAAGACGAGAGAAGTTGATCAGCCGAGTAGTCGAGGCTGAGCAATGCTCAGCCTCGACATCTAATCTTGCGGATTGGTTGGATGGTCGGTAATTGGTGCAGGTGGCACACCTTTCGCCGACCGGTTCGATGCAGTCATCTAAATTGCCGCCACATTCAGAACAGTGAACGGGTGACTCATTACAATCGGTAAGTAGTTTCATCGTCCACCGCCTTCCGACTTGCGTCTGGTCAACTTCGGCCAGCACACTTTGCAAATCGGCACAAGCACCACCGCACGACCATCGAGTTGGCGAACCGGTAGCAGAAGCGATGACCGTTTGCGGGCGCATGCCGCGCAGGTGACGTGCGATAATGGGGTGATTGATTTTGGTTGAGAGCGGTGGCGCCAATGGGGTATTATCGAACTGTCGCCGATACGGACATTTATGGGCTTGCGGGAAATTGCACCTTCTCGCAGGCCCGACGCATTTTCAGATACGGACATTTCTAGTTTTCCTCTTTTTGAGAAAAACAGGCTGAGGGAATATGATTCCTCATGCCTGCTGATTAGTAGGTTTGCGGCGTTTCGCTTTGTGCTTTGTTCTTGGTCGGATGGAGCACTTCGCAAACGCCGTTTAAATTATGCGGCAGCCGCACACTGATCTGCCGATTGATGTTGTTGGCCGATTGGTGTGCCACCCTTGGCGATCCAGGCATTCAACTGCTCTTCATCAAATCGAAGCCGTTTGCCAATCCAAAAGGCTACACCAGCAGGGATATAGCCCTCCCGGACTTGGCGATATGTTTGGTGTTCGTTTTTGTTCCCAAGAATTTCAGTTGCGCGGTCAACTTTAATCGTAGCCAAACTATTTCTCCCTTCTAAAACCGGTGCGAACCATTCGCACTTGGCTTGAACAAAGTAGCACGTTAATTTTGTTGTGCATCCAAATTCGTCGGCAAAACATTGACGCCCTTTTTGGATGCCGACGCTCATTATTTTCGGGGTCTTAAATCCAATCCAATGACTGTAGCAAACCATTTAGCACCCTGTCGTATAAGCTCTTGCCTTGACTTTACTGACTCGTGCCGTGGCTCGTAATTTGGATCGTTCGCTTCCTTTTTCAATTCCTGTAAAGCAACATCTTTATCCGTCCAACCTGCGAGCCGATAAACTAGGCGCTCACTTTGAAGGCCAAAGTTTGGCTTTATTTTTATTTGACCATACCCGACAGATTGCATGTATGAATCCATCTCTTGATTGAATGGCTCTAGTTCCTCCTCACACCTTTTCCACGCTTGATTTATAAAGCTTCGTCGTAAGTCATCGGGAAGATAGCGAACGGGAATATCTCTAAGGATTTCGAAGCACTGCTCCAAATCCTCTCTGATTTCAGCCAAAAAAAGTTCTCTGGGTTTGACACCACCGCTTTGAGTGAGCCTGGAGAACCTACCAGGGACAATTATCCAATCCCTTCCTCGCTTACGTGCTTCCTCCAGCAGGAGTTCATGGTCGGGAAGCGCAAAATGAGGGGGGAGTTCTGGGCGGGGCGGCTCTTTCCCCTCAACTGCACGTAGGGCATGTAAGATAGATTGATTCAAATCTCCTTGCAGGCCGGGGATCGAACGAGCTTTCTCAGCTTGCTGTCGAAGTTGGCTAACTTCCTTTGACCAGGCACTGCCTACAAATTCTCGTTGATTGAAAATCTCAGCATACATTGCTCCAAACCATCTATCGATAAAATTTAAGTGAGCTTCTGATAAGTCTTTTCCACTATCGAATTCGTTGCTCTGTTGTTGCGTTACTCGTTTCCAAGCTGGAAGCAGCCAGTAAAGCCATGATCGAAGAAACGTGCGCACACTGGCCGATACATGGTCTCTACACCAAATTGCATCCAGCCCTACTGAATTGCACCATTCGATGACTTCAGTTTGAGATTGCTCTTTGACCACCTGAATAGCCCGTCTACTACTCTTCTGACATAGAAAAGAGAAGGGGTCGTTTTGATCTGGATAGTAAAGTCTTAGCTGGTTGGGATTTCGACTATTCCCTTCAGGATTCCCCTCAGTTTCAATCTCAAACAGGTCAACGAAGTAGGCTGGATCAACCGCGACAGGGTGAATTCCATCGGTGTAGCACTCTACCCAATATGTACCTATGGCTTTCATAATCGGGGCGATTAGAGTAAATACCTCATCTTGACGAATTTTCAGGAAGTCGGACAAAAAAACCGCGCGCGCTAAAGTTTTCAACGCTTCTTCATCTGCAGGTTGGTAGCTCTCCTGCCACTCTTTCCACAAATCTGTTTCCATGTAGACCTCCTTCCAGGTCATTCCTTCAAAAACTTCGGCTCGCCAGCCGCGTGAAGGTTTCGCAGTTGTTTTCGCGTGGATCAGACGCGAGTAAGGCGAGCCGAACCAGATGACCTGCTTATCTCAAATAGCAGATCAATTGCTCCGCTTGGTGTGCCAATAGCGCGCCAAACGTGCCAGCACTCGTCGAAACCAAGTAAAACTGGGTGAAACCGATTTTAAGTGACGATTGGCATTTAGTTGAGCTTATTAGAGCTAGACGGAACTAAATTAAACGTCGTCATTTAATTCTTGCGAAAATTAGAGTGGAATGGTATTCATTGGTGCGCTCCGCTCCCTAAAACGTGTCTGACCCCGCTGGCAAACAAGAGCTAATCCCTTATCCGGCCAGCATCCTTTACCCTGAAAATACGGAATCCGTGACCCCCTAACTTCGCGACGTGTCTGAAGCCATTGCTTCATCCGGGATTCGACACCGTCCAATCAAGCAGAAGGTGAGGAACCAACATGCCTCAATCAATCGTCGTCGTCGCCGCTGTGCAAGCAGCACCGATTTATATGAATCTGGAACGCAG
>JAEUQP010000551.1 GCA_016789645.1 Acidobacteriota bacterium
TTGTTGATGATGTCGGCAAACGCGGGCGCATTGACCAGCGTGAACGTGACCATGTCGTTGTCTTCGTCGGTCGCAGCCAACGGCAAGGCCAGCGTCTGGCCTTTGGTCATTGTCTGGTTGCCAATCGTGGAGGTAATCACCGGATTGCGATTGGTCGTTCCGCCTGTGCTGGACGGCGTCAATTTGCGAATGCGCAGATTGTTGCTGTCGCCGACATACAAACTGCAATCGGCGTCAATTTCCAAACTGGCGGGCGAATTCAATTGCGCCGAAGTCGCCGCTCCGCCGTCGCCTGTGAATCCTGCCGTGCCGATTCCGGCAATGGTTTCAATCGTGCCGTTGGTTTTGACGCGACGGACCCGATGGTTGACCTGATCGGCGATGTACACATTGCCAGAACTATCCACCGCCACGTCGGCAGGCATGTTCAATTGCGCCGAAGTCGCGGCTCCGCCGTCGCCGCCAAAGCCCTGATTGCCGTCTCCGGCAACCGTGGTCATCAGTTTGGACACGGCATCCACACGACGAATGCGCTGGTTGTTGCGGTCAGCGATGAACAGATTCCCTGCCGCATCCAGCGAAATTCCCGCCGGATTGTTCAAGCTGGCGTTGGTGGCAATGACTCCATCATTGTTGTATCCGGCGCCGCCGGTTCCGGCATAGTTGCTGATGATGCTGGTCGTCAGGTTGACGACGCGAATGCGGTTGTTGCCGCTGTCGGACACGTACAGCAGATTGTTCTGAACATCCACCGCCAGCGAAGTCGGACGATTGAGTCGCGCCGAAGCTGCCGATCCGTTATCGCCACCCGAACCGCTGGTTCCGTTGGTCGCTCCGGCAAAATGGAAAATCTTGCCATCGGGCGCGATGCGGCGAATGCGATGGAAATTCGTGTCGGACACATAAGTGTTGCCGTTGGCATCCACCGCTGCTCCGCCCGTAGCGCCGAAGGTCGCATAGGTCGCCTGGTTGCCATCGCCGGTGTTGCCGTTGCTGGAATTTCCGGCAATCGTGCGAATGACCGTTTGCCCGTCAATGTGGCGAACGACGCGCGACTGACTGTCCACCACCATCAAACCCGTGCCGTTGCTGGTCAATTGGCTGACCGAACGCAACGCAGCATCCACGGCCATGCCGCCATCGCCCGCAAAGCCGTAATTACCGTTGCCCGCGTGGGTTGAAATCGTATAACCCGTTGCGTTGCAACCGCTTCCTCCACCTCCACCCGGCGGTGGCGGCGGCGGTGGCGGATCGCCCGGTTTCGGCGTCACAGTAACTTTGAATGAAGCCGTCGCCTGATTATTCCGCGAATCTTTTGCCGTGAAAGTCACCGTCGTCGTCCCAACCGGAAACATCGAGCCGGAAGATTTGTCCGCCGTTACGCCAACCACACCATCTACCTGATCCATTGCCGTCGGCAGAGTGTAATTGACGACAATGCCATCCACGCTGGTCGCCTGCACGGTGATGTCGGCGGGAATTCCGCTGATGACCGGCGGCGTGCTGTCGCGAATAATCACGGGAAATGCCGTGCTGCTGGTGCTCAATCCTTTGCTATCAGTCGCAGTCAAAAACAGCGAGTGCGTACCGATGGCCAATGTGACTTGCGGAGCCAACGTCGTGGCAATCTGAGCCTGGAAATTAAACCATTGGTATGTCAACGAATCGCCATCAGGATCAGACGCCGAAGCCAGCAAATTGACTTGTCGTCCGTTTGGCCCGGTCGCTTCATACGTCGGACTGATCGGCGTGACGTTGACCACTGGCGCGCGATTCACATCCACGACTGTGATCGTGAAATTTTTGCTGTCGGTGGCGTCTCCGTCACTGACCGTCACCGTGACGTTGTATGTGCCCGCATCGCTGAATCCGGGCGCAAGTTGCAAACTGGCCGTGCCGTTTCCGGCATTGGTCAACGTCGCAAAGCTCGGCGCATTTTGCACGCTGAATGTGAGCGGATCCTGGTTACCGTCAGTCGCCGAAAAATTGACCGTCGCGGTCTGGCCTTCGTTGACCGTTTGATTGGCCACGGCGGCCAGCACCGGATTCTGATTCGGCAACTGCACCAACAACCGGATGCGGTTGTTTTCGGAATCGGCAAAGACCATGTTGCCGTTGCCCAGCGTGATGATGCTGGTCGTCACCTGAATGTCATTCACCGCGATTCCGGGATTCAAAAAATTGAGTTTGGCCTGATTGGCCGGGCCTCCGTCGCCGCTGAAGCCCGCAACGCCGGTTCCGGCAACGACGGTGGAAGTGCCGAGCGCATTGGTCGGAGCGACGATTCGCAAAATCTGATCGCTGCCGGCGTTGGCGACAAAGACATTGCCTGCGGCGTCCACGGTCAAATCGCGTGGGCGGCTGATGCCTCTGGTGGAATTGGCAATCGTCGTGAAGGAAGTCGAATTCGGCGCGTCCTGGCGAACGATGGTGTCCGTTTTGGTGTTGGCCATGTACACGCGGCCATTCGGAGTCACGTAAATTCCGCAGGCTCCGCCGGTCACAAACGGCGTTGGGCCTTCCGTGCCGGTGGTCATCAAACTGGTGACCTGACCGGTCAACGGATTCACCCTGCGAATGCGATTGTTGCCCTGATCGGCGATGTAAATGTTGCCCGCCGCGTCCAACTGCACATCGGTCGGGAAAATGATGGCCTGGTGAGCAGGAGAATCATCCGCCGTCGGACTGCCGGGCAGCGGAGCGTCATTGCGTCCGACGATGTCTTTGATGTGGCCGGGCGGAACGACGACCTTGGCCGCGCCGCCGTTGGGAAAGATCGTGACATCCGCCGACGACGTGTTCAGAAATCGAATGTGGCCGCTGCGGCGACCATTCAGCGAATTCGGTGGACGGATCAATGCGCCGTATTGCGAATCCACGATGTACAACCCGTTGGCGGTCACATGAATTCCCTGTGGCGAAGCAAAGACCGCCGTCGTGATGCGATCGTCCACCACTGGCTGTCCGGCTTTGTTGTTGAGCGTGATGATGTGGCCGGGTTGCGCGGTCATTTCCCAGGCTGTGCCCGCAAACAAGGTGACGGGATTGACCCCGCGATTGACAAAACGAATGCTGCCGACCGGATCGGCGTTGGTGTCGGCAATGTACAAATTGCCATTGATGTCTTCGGCAACGCCCGCCGCCATTTGCAGATCGGAAATTGTCGCCGGGATATTGTCATACGGCGCAACCTGTCCGCTGCCGACAATCGTGTTGATCTGTCCGCCGCTGACACTGGTTCCGGCAACGTTCACGGTCGCTCCAACCAGATTGATGTACCGCACTCGACGATACGAATAATCCGGCAGGAAAATGCCGGTCGCGTCCGCCGCCAGAGTCAGATTCTGAAGTTGCGTGCTGCCGGGCAAATTCAAATAAGCCGCTGTCGCCGCCGTACCATCGCCGCAGGTGGGATTGTTGAGTTGGTCGCAGGCCGCCGGTGGGTTGACACCGGCAACAATGGTTTTTTCGCCAAACGAAGAGACTCGGATAATCTGCTGAGCGTTGCCGAGCGCCACATACATGCTGTTGGACGGCCCAAGCACAATGCCGGTCGGGAATTCCAGATTGGGAACCAGCGAGATGATGATGCCCGCCGGATCAACCCGGCGAATTGCACCGGGATTGCCTCGCGTGTCGCCACCTTCGGCAATCAACAGATTGCCGTTGGAATCAATCGCCAATCCCATCGGCGTCGTCAGCTTGGCTTGCGTCGCGGCTTGTCCGTCGCCATTGCCAAATTGCGGATTGCCTCCGCCCGCATAAATCGTTTCCAGCCCGGCGTTGCTGTTCCCTGTCGGGTCGAGCTTGTACACCACACGCGCGCCGCCTCCCTGCACCGTTCCGATATAAAAGAATTCGCGCGCATTGTTGACGATCAAGGCTCGGAAATCCGTGCGCCCGACGTTGTAGATGGTTCTGATCGTGCCGGGTTGAATCGTCTGGCGCAGAATCGTGAAATCCTGATTGCCGACGTTAAGCGCGCGAAATGCCGCGACGATGGGCGTCGCCAGATACACAACATCGCCCGTCGGGTCTACGGCAATTCCCGTCACCTGCGTCAGGTCAATATCCAGCGGAGCGGTGGAATCCGGTGCAATGCCTCCCCCGGCAATCAGATTGATCTGGTCGGGCTGAATCGTCACTCCGGCCAACGTCACCGTCGTTCCCGACGTGTTGACGAAGCGCAACAAACTGGTTCCGTTGACGTCATCAATGACATAAAACCCGCGCCCTTTCGGGTCTCTGGCCACCGCCGTCGGCTGCACCATGGGTGCTTGTTTGGCCGGAGCGCTGGTCGAAAATCCTCCGCCGGCGATGGTCGAAATCATCGTCCGCGATCCGATTCCGCCCTGAGCGGGAACTGCCGCCGAAAAATTCAATGCCGAACGGACGGCTCGGCGCAGTTTGCCGAATGTTGACGGATTGTTGGCCGAAGCGTCGCCTTGCCAGGCAAACACCGAAACTGAGGCGACAATCATTGCCGCCAACATGAATGCTTTGCGAAACGTAAAATTAAAATTCAAAACAGGCAGGGTAAATTTCGAGCGATTTGCAGACTTATTACTTCTCGAACTTCTCATTGAGTACATCTCCTGATGCGGTTCGCGCTGTACGCCACGATTCAAAACAATAAATATAAAAATCAGCGGGGCTGCAAAAAAGGTTGGTGAAAGAAGATTGGGATCGAAGACGGGGCGCCAACACCATTTCTATATTTGGCGTCGTGAGATTGAACTTTGGGCAAATTGGGTTGCTTCAGCCAGTTGCATCAGGGTGATCATTTTTTTGGTGTCGGTCTTTTCACACAGTTCGACCAATCGGGCAGGGGTACGGTAAGGACTGAACAAAACCTGAAAAGAACTTTTTTGGATTTTGTGAGGGGGCAGTAAGAGCAAAAGCATTCAACCCCAAAACCGTTCGGCAAGTCAAGCACAGTTTCAGTTTACTACCTTTCGAGGCCGATCCAGCGCCTCCAATTCGCTCAGCGGGCGATACCGATCATCGCCCAGCACCAGTCCACGGAGAATGCCGACAACATCACGGGTTTGAGTCGCTGATGGAGACCAACGTAGGGCTTCGCCGGTGACGGCGTTGAATTTCAGCCCCCACAACGGAGACAGACTTTCGACTTCGGATGTGATGCGCATATCGCCGTAAGCATCCATCTCGCCGGGAATCGGCGCGATCAATCCATCGGCAAACCAGTGAAAGATTTCAAAACGGCGTCGGGTTTCTGGATTGGCTTGCGCGTTGACGGGCAAATCGGCAAACGTCGTCATATCCGCCGACGCTCCGGGCAAAACGCGCGGCGAGCGAAACCAATTGGCCTGGATGCCGTCGCTGTACAACCTGCCGTTGCTGACATACACCGAACGCCACATTACCAACCAACCCGGCGCAGGCATCACTCTGGAATATTCAATGCGATGGCCGCGCGATTCGGCCAGTCGTTGTTGAACAACGACGCCTCGATGATGTTGCCAACCGCCAAAGCAGATATACAAACTGGTCAGCAATAAAGCGATTCGCACCGGACGCATGCTCAGAGTTCGCATGGTCAGAAACACGCCAATGGCCAGCGGGATTGAATACACTGGATCCACAATGCCGATCCAATCCAATTTGACGCGATAATTGGAAAACGGCCAGAACATTTGCGTACCGTAGCTGGTGAACATATCCAGCGGTGCGTGTGTGGCATATCCGATGATGGCCGCCAGAATGACTTCGCGTTTGTGGTCGCGGAATCGCGGCATGAACAGAAACGGCAGCGCTGCCAGAAATCCGCCAAACGGAATGAAAAACAAGCTGTGAGTGAAATGGCGATGAAAGACCCAGCCGACTGTCGGGTCGTTGAACGAATGAATGATCACATCCAGATCGGGAATCACTCCACCGACTGCACCTATAACGCCTGCGCCGCGCGGCAACCGTTTTTTCAGCACTGCCTGAGCCGCCGCCGCACCCAGAATTCCCTGCGTAATTGAATCCATCGCTGTTTTTGCTCCAGAGGAAATGTGGTTGTGTTGAAAGCGATGCACAGTGTACTCGGAGCTTCAAAAATCGCCAAAAAGCCTCTGCTCAACTCAGTTTTGCCGAGCTTGGGGCTTTTTGTTAGACTCCGCGACGAATCGCGTTGGCAATTTATCTCAATAATCGCCTGACAATATAAAGGAACGAAAGTGGCGGAACAGATCACTCAATTGCTCCTGCGGTGGAGCGACGGAGACAAATCTGCGTTTGACCAGTTATTGCCGTTGGTGTACGACGAACTGCGGCGACTGGCCAAAGGATATTTGCGTCGTCAGGCCGACCAGAACACGTTGCAACCGACGGCGCTGGTTCACGAGGCATATTTGCGGCTGGTCAATCAGGAGCAGATGAACTGGCAAAATCGCGCCCAGTTTTTCGGCTTGGCGGCCAAGATCATGCGCGGCTTGTTGGTGGATCATGCGCGCGCCGCGCAAGCTGAAAAACGCGGCGGCAGCAATTACACCGTTTCGCTGAGCGAAGCCGACCGCGTTGGACACCAGCAGGATTACGACCTGGTCGCGCTCGATCAGGCGCTGGAAAAACTGTCTGCCCTGGAACCGCGTCACTCCCAGATCATCGAGATGCGGTTTTTCGCCGGGTTGACGATTGAGGAAACCGCCGTCGCGTTGGGCGTTTCGCACGCCACCATTGAACGCGATTGGAGTCTGGCTCGCGCCTGGCTGTACCGAGAATTGAAATAACAACCGTTGACCTCTGAAACCAGCCGCGTTCGCGCGGCCAATCCCCCACAAGTATGACCCCGGAGCTTTACCGGCAAATCGGCAATCTTTATCACGCTGCTTTGGAACTCGAACCAAGCCAGCGCAAAGCGTTTCTCGACGAAGCCTGCGCAGGAAATGAAGAGTTACGGCAGGAGGTTGAAGGGTTGCTCGCCAGCAATGAACAGGCGGGAAATTTCCTGGCTGCTCCTGCGGTCGAAACTGTCAGCCAACCCAGTTCGATAAACCAATCAGAAAAATTGATTGGGCAAGTGCTCGGCCAATACCGCGTGCTGTCGCGCATCGGCGCCGGAGGAATGGGCGAAGTCTTCCTGGCCGAAGACAATCGGCTCAACCGCAAAGTCGCGCTGAAGATTCTTCCCGCGGAATTCGTTTCATCGCCCGACCGCATTCGACGATTTGAACGCGAAGCCAAAGCCGCCAGCGCCACCGCTCATCCGAACATCGTTTCGATTTACGACATCGGCCAACATCAGGGCATTCATTACATCGCCAGCGAATACGTCGAAGGCGAAACTTTGCGCCGGCGAATCAAACGCGAACCCCTGTCGCAACTCGACGCGCTGGACATCGCCATCCAAATCGCCAATGCGCTGGATTCGGCGCACGCGGCGGGCATCGTTCACCGCGACATCAAACCCGAAAACATCATGTTGCGCCCGGACGGATTCGTGAAAGTGCTGGATTTCGGGTTGGCTGCCGTCACACATCCGACAACGCCCTCCTCTGATTCCGAAGATCAATCGTTCGCCACCAGCACCGACACCTTGCCCGGCACAGTGATGGGAACCGTGGCGTATATGTCGCCCGAACAGACGCGCGGGCAAAAAGCCGACAAACGGAGCGATTTGTGGAGCCTGGGAGTCGTGCTCTTTGAAATGCTGGCCGGGAAAACGCCGTTCAAAGGGCAAACCGTCCCGGACACGTTGGTCGCCATTCTGGATCGTCCCCCCGCAAAGCTGGAATCTGGCTCGCCCGACCTGGAACGAATCATCCTGAAACTGCTGGCCAAAGACCGCGAGCAGCGGTATCAAACGGCTAAAAAACTGGCGGCGGATTTGAAGCTCCTGAAACGGCGGCTGGAATTTGAATCCGATAGCCACAATTTTCAGGCGTTCACCGAGAACAAGCATTCCTCAGAGACTCCCGAACAATCTGCGGAAACGTCCTTTCTACCACCAAGTTCATCTTCCCCAGTCAGTCAGGAACTGCGGCTTTCCGATTTGCTGACCGGTCAACAAACTTTGGTGGTTGGCAAACGCACCAAATGGGTTTTGGCGGCAATGGTGATTTTGCTGGCAGCGTTGGCGGTCAGCGCGTATTGGATGATTCGCAATGATGACGTGATTGAATCCATCGCCATTTTGCCGCTGGTGAACCAGAACAATGATCCGAATCTGGAATACATCACAGACGGTGTCACCGAAACCCTGATCGGCAATTTGTCCAAACTTCCCAGATTGAAAGTCATGTCGCGCACGACAGTCTTTCGCTATAAAAAGCAGGAAGTGGATCCGATTGAACTCGGCAAAACCCTGAACGTCGAAGCTCTGTTGACCGGACGACTGGAAAAACGCGATCAAACATTGGTGATCACAGTGGAACTGGTCAGCACGCGCGACAACAGTCGTCTGTGGGGCGATGTGTTTCCGCACAAAATGTCCGACTTGCTGGCGGCGCAGGCGGTGATTTCCGAACGCGTGTCCGAACGATTGCGCACCAAACTGACCGGGGAAGAACGCCAGCAAGTCACCAAGCGGTACACAGAAAACCCCGAAGCCTATCGGTTTTATCTGAATGGCCGGTTTGAATGGAATCGCCAATCCATCGAAGGCTTCCGCAAAGCAATCGAGTTTTACAGACAGGCCATTGCGCTGGATCAAAATTATGCGCTGGCGTATTCGGGATTGGCCGATGTGTACGCCACATTGGCGGCCAATGGGCTGGCGACGCCGGAGATTGCCGATCTGGCGCGGTTTAACGCCGAACAAGCCGTTCGGCTGGATGACAACCTGCCCGAAGCCCATTTGTCGCTGGGCACAGTCAATTTCTTTGGCTGGAATTTGCCGGTCGCGGAAACCGAATTGAAACGCGCCATTGCGCTGAACCCGAATCTGGCCGAAGCCTATTCGCGGCAAAGCGCCGTGTTGCAGGGACTGGATCGGTACGATGAAGCCATCCGCGCCGGTCAATTGGCGCTGGAATTCGATCCGTATTCATTGCGCGTTCATCTGGATTTGTATTTCGCCTACTTTTACGCCGGATTGTATGACCGCGCCATCGAAGTCTGCCGAAAGATGTTGCAGATCGAAACCCGTTATTTCCCCGCGCATTTGGATTTGGGACGCGCCTATGTGCAGAAAAACATGCTCGATCAGGCCATCGCCGAACTGCTCAAGGCGCGAGAGCTAAGCAACGATGAGCCGCTGGTGCTGGCGGCGCTTGGCCACGCTTACGCTGTGGCAGGCCGAACCGGCGAAGCGCAAACGATTCTCGAAAAACTGCTGCAATTGGCGCAAACCGGCAATGTGCGACCGTACGAAATTGCCAAAGTGTATGCCGGATTAGGCGACAAGGATCGCGCCTTTGAATGGCTCAACAAAGCTTTGCAGGATCGAAGCCCATGGCTGTTGAAATTGAAAGCCGAACCGAACTTTGAAAATCTTCGTACAGACCAGCGATTTCAAACATTGGTTCAACAAATCAGACCACCGCAATAAGAAGGAGATTTTGATGACACTTTCACGTCGCTCATTTCTGGCAAGCTC
>JAEUQP010001018.1 GCA_016789645.1 Acidobacteriota bacterium
TCAAAAAATGAAGTGCGAAAACTGCGGGAATGAGCTTGTCGGAGCTTCCATCGTTTGCCGGCAATGCAACCACAACAACGCGCAAGGTCGTGTCAGCCAATGGCGCGCTCGGCGAAGCGGCGAATTGCAGCCGGTTCCTGCCGCCGCGCAAGCGGTCACTCGCACCATTTCGCCGCTGGCATCGCCCGCAGCCACCGCGAAACCGGAAATCAACCGCACGCCTGTTGAACCAAAAGCTTCATCGCCGATTCCACCATCGCCGATTCCTATTGACCAACACCGCCGCACCAATCAACCCGCGCCCATGCATCAGGCTGCCACTTCCGCCAATTCTGAAAACGAAGCAGATATCGTCGAGTTGCCAGCCTGGCGTGCGCAGTTGAAAGAAAAGGTCAAACAGGTGCGCGAACGGCGCAGTGGCGAATTGCAACCCATTCAAACCGAACCCGACGAAGCCCAACTGGATCCGAATCCGATTGTCGAATCGGCGCTGAAACGCATTCGCTGGTCGCAACATTCGCAACCGGTCACGGCACCACCTGCGCCAGCCGTTTCCGAATCGCCCAAACATGAATCGGAAGCCAAAGCTGAATCGAAACTGCTGGTTAATCCCGAACCAACCACGGAACGAACTGCCGAACCAAGACCGATTCCTAAACCGCAACCGGCCACGGCGAATCCGATGCTGGCGCGAAAACCTGTGCCGCAACCGGCTCAACGTCCCGACACCGCCTCGTTGGCGCAACGTCCAACGGTAAAAACCGAACCGGCCCGGCAAACCGCTGAAACCCGCGTTCGCGTGGAACCACCAGCGATGCCCAAACCTGCGGTGAAGTCGTCGCCGGAACCTGCGCCTAAAATCCGAACCACTGGAGAAATCAAACCGCCCGCCGTTGAACGCCGCACCGATTCCGGTTCGCTGGCGCAACCGCCGCGCAATCACGTGGAAACCCAGGTCATCGGCCTGGCTCCTGCGCTGAATTCGGTCATCGGGTATGCCAACAGCGCGACAACAAATCAGCAGGCCGAGATTCCAGACACCAATCCGTTCGCCAAACCTTCGACGGCGACATTATGGGCTCGGACGCTGGCAGGCGCTTGCGATCTGGAAATCGTGGCCATCGCGTACCTTCCCCTGTTTTGGGCGTACGCCGTGTTGAACACTTCGTTCGGCATCGAAACCGTGGTCATTTTGTTTGTTTTGCTGGCGGCGTTGGCGTTTTGTTACCAGTTTTTGTCACTGACCATTGCCAACCGAACCACTGGCATGGCGTTTTTGAAATTGCGACTGGTCAACATTACCGACAGAGATCATCCAGTCGCGTTCAGAAACAAATTGTTGCGTGCCGCTGGTGCAACCGCCGCGATGTTTTTGCCGCCGATCAACTTTCTGGTGATGCAATCCAACCCGCGCCATCACAGCCTGCCTGACCTGCTTTCCGGCACAACGCTGATCGAACGAACTCGGCGCTGATCCGATAAGAAATCCCATGGACAATTTTCTGCTGCAAGCCATCGTCAATGAGCTTGAGCCGTTGCTTGCCAATCATCGGCTGGGCAGGACGGTTCAGTTGAACACGACCGACGTGGCTTTGGATTTTCGGCTGCGCGATGGGCGCTGGTTGGTCGCATCCACCGATCCATCGCGGCTGGCGCTGTATCTGACAACCCGCCAACCGAAACAACTCAGCGAGGAACCTCGTACTGACACAGCGTTTGTCGCGTTGATCAAAAAATACCTGAGCGGCGCTCGGCTGACGGGAATGGAAAAACTCGGTTACGACCGTGTTGTCACTTTCCACTTCGAAGCTGAAAACGAAGACGGCACACTTTCTACTCGCAAACTGGTCGTTTCGCTGACCGGTCGCGGAGCAAACCTCCTGCTGGTCGAATCCAATCGCGTGCTGGCTCGTTTGCGTGAAAGCGGCGAGGCTGAAGAAACTTACAGCGAACCTCCGCCGCCTGCTGAAAAGCTTGATCCGTTTCAATGCTCCGCCGCGCAGTTGTACAGTTTGATGGCGGAATCGGATGGCAATCTGGCCACCGCCGCACACAAACGCTTCATCGGCTTCACGGAAACTTACGCCCGCGAATTGGCATTTCGCGCTTCGCAAACCGACGCTGAACAAGCGCTGCGGCAATTGCTGGCGGATTTATTCGAAGCGAATCCGGTTCCGACACTGTATTCTTCGCCGTCGTTGGAAGAGTTAAAACGCGAAATTGGACGCGACGAATTTCATTTGACGCTTTCACCCATCGAACTTCGCCATCTTGCCACGCTGCCCCAAACGTCGTTTTCGACGGTCAATGAAGCGGCGGAGATTTGTTTTTCGCTGCTGGATGCTCGCCGCCGCTTTCTGGCGCAAAAGCAAAAACTGACTTCGCAACTTGCCGCCAAACTGAAAAAACAGCGCA
>JAEUQP010000559.1 GCA_016789645.1 Acidobacteriota bacterium
GCTTCGCCGATGTTCAACACGATTCCTGCCACCAAACCACCCAGCAGAACTTTTCCCACGTTGATCTTACTCATAGTGTTTCCTCCGATAAGGTTGGGTACTGCGATTGGTAGGTAACCGTCGCGAGTTTTCTTTGCAGAAAGCGCCGCTCCGGTTCGGAACACGGACAACGTAAAGCTTGGTGAAAATTATCTGCTGCTTTGTCGGCTTCGCCAAGCTCTTGCCACAATTCGCCGAGCGTTGCGGGCAGCAGGTAATACTGCTGCAATGCGGGATGAGCAATGATTTTTTCGACTTCACGCAACCCGGCTTCGGCGCCGTGATGTTTGGCGATGGCGACAGCTCGATTGAGCGCGATGACCGGCGACGGATTTAATGCGACCAGCAAATCGTACAGCCGAACGATTTGTTCCCAGTTGGTCAATTCGTAACTGGCCGCCGCCGCGTGGCAAGACGCAATGGCCGCTTGCAGATGATATTCGGAAAATTCTTCGCCCGCAGCGCTGCGTTCCAGATAATGAAATCCCAGCGCAATCAACCGGCGATCCCACAACGAACGATTTTGCTCGGCCAGCAAGTGCAATTCGCCGCCTTCGCCGATGCGCGCCGACAAACGAGCCGCCTGAAACAACATCAACGACAACAAGGCATGCGATTTGGGCAACCGGGTCGCCGGATGTTGCACGATCAACCAGCCAAGTCGTATGGCTTCGTCGCACAAATCGGCGCGAACCAGATTTTCGCCGCTATGCGCTGCATACCCTTCGTTGAACATCAGGTACAGAACTTCCAGCACCGAATCCAGCCGCGCGGACATTTCCCTGGACGAGGGCAAATCGAACGAAATGCCTTCGTCGCGGATCAGTCGTTTGGCGCGCACCAATCGTTGAGCCACGGTTGGCTCTTTGGTTAAAAACGCCCGTGCGATTTCGCTTGTGCCGAATCCGCCAACGGTTTTCAGCGTCAACGCCACGCGAGATTCGCGCGATAACGACGGATGGCAAGCCATAAACACCATCGCCAACGTGTCGTCCAGCGTTGCATTGTTCGACAGCGACTCGCTCTGTTGATTCGCCAACGTTTCCTGAGCGGCAAACGCCCGAAGCAGTTCTTCGGATTTTTCCGCCAACGAAGCTTCGCGGCGCAGCAAATCCAGCGCGCGATTTTTCGCCACCTGAATTAGCCAGGCCGAAGGATTGTCTGGAATGCCTTTGTACGCCCAAAGCTGCAAGGCTTTGAGCAAGGCGTCCTGCACGACTTCTTCGGCCAGATCAATGTGGCGCGGCCCAAATACGCGCACCAACGTGGCGATCATCTGCCCGGCTTGATGCCGAAACAGGTGATCCACCAACGCCGGAACTTTGTTGTGCGACAGTTCTGTCATTGTTCCCCGAACAAGTGCTTCAGCCTCCGAAAGCGGACAAATCTTCGACTTCGCGAACTTCGACGCGGCTGCCGAATTCCAGGCTGGGACAGCCCGAAGCCAGTTGGACGGCTTCGTCGTAATTGGCAGCGTTGATGATCCAATATCCGCCGATGATTTCCTTGGTTTCGGCGAATGGACCATCGGTAACGACCCGATTTGCTCCTGTTCCGACGATGTTTTTGCCGGGATCTTCGCGCAGCTTGTTCAGGCTGACCAGATGGCCGGATTTCTGCAAACCGTCGGCCCAGTCGTTATATTTCTGAATGATTCCCTGAATGATTTCGGGCGTGATTTCAAATCCTTCGGGAATTTCCATCGAATCCTGCGAAATGAGCATGTATTGCGGCATGTGTTGTTCTCCTTGAAATTGGTGTAGTGATGGCTGCTGGCCATTCAGCGAATCGAGCTGGAGGAAGTGATATTGCTTCCCATCCCGTATTCGACCTATAGACGAAGCAGGTTTCAGGTTTTCGACACGGCTGAAAACTTTTTTTGCAGGAAAGCCGATTTTTTTAGCCGTTGGTTTTCGGCGAGGTCAAA
>JAEUQP010000583.1 GCA_016789645.1 Acidobacteriota bacterium
CGCCGACCAATTGCGCGAACAGGGCAAATACGCCGATTCCGAAGCGTTGTTCAAACAGGCTCTGACGTTGGCGGAAACCACGTATGGCAACGAGGCGAGGGAATTGATTGCGGTGCTCAACAACCACGCGATTTTGTACAAATACTCCGGCCAGTTCGACGCAGGCGAAATCCTGTATCGCCGCGCGCTGGAACTGGCTGTTCGTCATCTGGGCGAAGAGCATCCCGAAGTCGCCACGATTTATCACAATCTCGGTGGGTTGGATCACGCGCGCGGACGTTTTGCCGAAGGCGAACCGGCGGCTCGCCGAGCAGTCGAAATTCGCCAGAAGGCGCTCGCCGCCGGACATCCGGGAGTGACGGAACCTCAACTGGCGGCGGATTTGGCCGCTCTGGCCGGAGTGCTGGACGGGCAAAAAAAGTACGCGGAATCCGAACCGATTTATGACCGCGTGTTGGCGCTGTTCGAACGGCAACTGGCGGCAGGAGACGCATCCGCCGAATACGAACTTGCCATCAACCTGAACAATCTGGCGGCGCTGTATGCCAACACGGGCCGCGCCGAATTGTCCGAACCGCTTTATCAGCGTTCGTTGGCGCTGAAGGAAAAGCTGCTTGGCGCTTTTCATCCTGACGTCGCTTTGGGGTTGAACAATCTGGGCGTGTTGCTGAAAAAGCTCGGGCGTCGCGCTGAAGCGATTGAAGCGTATCAACGCGCACTCGCCATTTTTGAGGCAACGCTTGCCGCCGATCATCCGAAGCTCAAAGCCGTTCGCGCAAATCTGGAGAAAATAAAAATCGGATGACGGTTTTCGCCGGCGAATCTCGTTTCTGTTAGTGGAGACGATTATGAAACCCGATTACTGCGCTTACCCTCCACAACCCGCAGACGATTTGGAATTCGCCGAACAACAGGATGGCGAGCGCGTCGTTTGGATGGTCGGAGCGGCTTCGGTTGGGCGTTACGTCATGCTCGGCGCAGTCGAGCGAAACGTGTTGTTGCTGATTGACGGCCAACGCACTCCGCAACAAATCTGCGAAACGTTCCTGACGGAATACGGCGGGAAGCTCAGCCTGGCGACGCTGACCAAGTTTCTGACCAAACTCGACCAAACCGGAATTCTGGCCGGAAAGCATTCCGATCTCAGCGCAGCGGAAGGCGCGGCGCAACATTACGTTCGTTTCAAACTCTTCAACCCCGACCAGCTTTTTGCCCGGATGATTCCGGCGCTGCGTTGGATTTGGACGACGGAGTTTTTCGTACTTTCGACGGCAATGATGTTGCTGACGGTGTGGTTGTCGGTGCGCGATTGGCCGCAGCTTTCGGCGCACGCCGAGCGATTGATGACGGATCATTTTCTGGCGGTGTTTGTGGCGGGAATGTTGGTGGTGTTTGCGCACGAATTTGCGCACGGATTGACCTGCAAAGCCTTTGGTGGGCGTGCGACGGAAGTCGGCGTGTTGATGGTGTTTTATGTTTTGCCCGCGCTGTATTGCAACGTAACGGGCATTCACTTAATTCCGCAACGCAACCGACGGTTATGGGTCATTGCTGCCGGAGTGTATTGGCAATTGATGGTTGGCGCTGCGGGATTACTGATCTGGTTTGCGGTTGCGCCGGAAACCTTACTGGCGGATGTGGCGCTGGGTTTTGCGCTGGGCAGTTTGGTGGATGTCGTGTTCAACGCGAATCCCCTAATCAAACTGGACGGCTATTACTTTCTGAGCCAGTGGTTGCGACTGCCGAATTTGATGGATCGGTCGCGCGCGTTCTGGCGCGGATTGTTCCTCACCGGAGAACGGGAAGAAAACCCTTGTTCGCCGCGCGAACGATGGATTTATGCGCTGCACGGAATGCTGTCGGTGGTGTATTCCACCGGCTTGATGATCGTGATCGTTGTTTACGCAGGAGGTTGGCTGATGAACACCTTTTACTTGTTCGGATTGTTGCTGACTGTGGGCGTGGCCTTGTTGTTTGTGCGAAAACCGCTGAAATCTGTTTGCAGTTTCGTCTTCAGACGGTTGAGCGCCGTTGCCGAACCGTTTCGCCTGAAGATTGGGTTGCCAACGCGCCGCCGCGTTGTGCCGATTAGCTTGGCCACGCTTGGCATCGTCGTGCTGGTCATGCCCTGGAGCGCTTCGGTAGGGAATTACGGCCAACTTGTCGCTTTGCCCGACCGCGAAACGATCATTCGCGCGCCCGAAGCCGC
>JAEUQP010000616.1 GCA_016789645.1 Acidobacteriota bacterium
TGTGAAAATCGCCGAGCGCATGAAGGAATTGAATCCGGCGTTGAAAATTGCTTTTGTCGGTCCGCCGGTGACAACGCACCCGGAAGTCGCGCTCACGGCCAGTTCCGCCATTGATTTCGTCACGCACAAAGAATTCGATCATCAGGTCACACGCTTTGCCGCGGGCGAACCGCTCGACAAAATTCCCGGCGTTTATTTCCTGAAAAATAACCAAATGGTTTCGACTCCGCCCGAACCATTAATGACGGATTTGGACAAGCTGCCGTGGGTGACGCCGATTTACAAACGCGATTTGGACATCACGAAATATAACGTGCCGTTTTTGCTACATCCGTACATTGCTTTTTATTCGACGCGAGGCTGTCCGGCACAATGCACGTTCTGTTTGTGGCCGCAGACTTTTGACGATCATGCGCAACGCAAACGTTCGGTGCAGGATGTTGCCAACGAAGTTGAATGGGCGCTGGACGCGTTCAAGCCGGAAGGTTTGCAGGAGATTTTCTTTGACGACGACACCTTTGCCTATTTCCGCAAACGCATGGTGGAAATGAGCGCGGCGTTCAAGCCGCTGAAATTCCAATGGTCTTCGACGGCGCGCGCCAGCCTGGATTACGAGACGTTGAAAGTGATGAAGGAAGCGGGCTGCCGCTTGTTCATCGTCGGCTTTGAATCCGGCAATGACCAGATACTAAAAAACATCAAAAAAGGCATCAGCGCGGCGCAATCGCTGCAATTCGTCAAAGACTGCAAACGAGCCGGCATCAAAGTCCACGCCGATTTCATCATCGGATTGCCCGGCGAAACGCGCGAAACGATCAAAGAGACGATCCGCTACGCCAAAGAGATGGACCCGGAAACGCTACAAGTTTCGGTCGCACACGCTTATCCCGGAACCGAAATGTACGAATGGTTCCGCGACAACGGCGTGATTTTGAACACGACGATGTCTGACGAGCTCGGCCAACAATTGCCGATGGCGAATTTTCCGCATTTGTCCGGCGCGGAAATGTTGGATTGGGTGCACAAGTTTTACGATGAATACTATTTCCGTCCGAAGCCAATTTACCGCATCGTCAAAGGCGCAATTTTCAAACCGGCGGAGCGCAAACGCCTGTACAAGGAAGCCAAAGAATTTTTGGCGACGCGCGCCCGGCGACGTGAATTGGTCAAAGCCGGGCAGGTTTGATCAGCTATTCATAACCAGGCAAATTATGACCGAAGATTTTTATTGCGAAGAAGCGTTGAGCGGGCGCACGCCCATCACCAAAGTACATGAAACCGATCAGGTGCTGGCGTTTCATCACACGCGTCCGTTTTGGCCGGTTCACATTGTCGTTATCCCCAAACGACATATCAGCTCTCTGCTGACGCTGGAACCGGGCGACAACGAGTTGCTGATCGAACTGTTTGACGTGATCAAACAAATTGCCGACCGAGTCGTCGCTGAACACGGAGCGGCGCGCATTCTGACCAATCTGGGCAAATACCAGGATTCCAAACATCTACATTTTCATATCAACTCCGGCGATCCGCTGCGGTGAATCGCCAACAACTTATTGAGACTGCGATGTTCATCCCCATTCGAATCATCTCTGTCGCTATTCTTTTGCTTGCGTGTGTCCCCAACGCGCTGGCGCAAACCCCATCACCGACTACTCCGAATTTGCCTGCGAAATTTCCGCTGGCGGGCAACCCGATCGAGTTGACACGAGCCGCCAGACCACACGTGTATTTCGACGCCGCAGGGCGAAAGTCTGCCATCTTCGGTCACGAAACCGGCGTGTTTGAATCGTGGGTGTTTCCGATGAAGCTGTTCCACGACGCGCGCATCAGCATCAAAGTCGAAGGACAAGACGCGCCGGTTGATTTTGCTGCGAACGTTGAACGCATCATCGCCCGGCCAGAAGCGACAACGCTGATTGCATCCAATCAACTCTTCACGCTGAGCGCGACCTTTTTTTCGCCGATTGACGAAGCCGGTTCGATCATTTTGCTCGAAGCCGATTCGCCGCGCACGTTGACCGTCACCATCAGTTTCGTGCCCGATATGAAACCGATGTGGCCAGCGGGATTGGGCGGGCAAAGCGCTGGTTGGCGTGATGATCTGAAGGCGTTTGTCATCAGCGAAAGCCGCCGCAAATACAACGCCTTTTTCGGCTGTCCGGCGGCGACTCGCGGAGTTTCGACTCCGGCACATCAACTCGCCGATGGAGCCTTGCGCTTCGACATTCGGATTGATCCTCAAACCGCAAAACAACGCTATTACCCGTTGATCGTCGCCGCTGGCTTCAACGGTCGTCAACCGGTGATTGATCTGTACAACCGTTTGGCCACTTCGGTCGCCGATCAATACCAAAAGACGTTCAATCATTACCGCCGATTGCGCGACGAGATGCTGAGCGTTGAAACGCCCGATGCGAAATTCAATCTGGCCTTTGAATGGGCGAAAGCCGCGATGGACAAAGGCATGGTGGACAATCCCGA
>JAEUQP010000685.1 GCA_016789645.1 Acidobacteriota bacterium
TTTGACTGGTATCTGGATTTGCGCAAGTACGGCAGCGTGCCGCACGGCGGATTTGGCATGGGCATTGAACGTTGCGTGACGTGGCTCTGCGGCATCGAACACGTGCGCGAAACCATCCCCTTCCCGCGCATGCTGTATCGGCTGAAACCCTAAACGCTTAGAGTTCACGCTTCAGCGTGCGCCCAACGTCCTCGACACGCTGAAGCGTGAACTCTGAACATCTTTCCCCTTCCGTGAAGCTTCCCCCTTAAGGATAAATGCCCCATGACTCGAAACGAAGACTCACTGTTGGTGGGCGAACCATCATCCAAAACCGAACTTTCGGTAAAGCCCAAACCGGCGATCATTGACACATGGCTCAGCCAGTTTGAACAAAACATCGCGCATGATTTTCAGCGGCGAATCGGGTTGGATTACAAAACAACCATCGCACAAATCATCGAAGCCGCTGACCCGTTTCCAGGCATGCGCGTATTGGACGCGCCGACCGGAACCGGAATTCTGGCCAGGCAATTCGTCGGCAAAATCGGCCAGGAAGGCAAAATCATCGGCGTGGACGAAACGCGCGAAAAAGTCGAAGCCGCGCGGCTGGCGGCGCAATCGGCTAAAGCGACATTGAAAACCGAATGGCAGGTGATGCCGCTGGACAAGTTGAAATTCACAGACGGCAGTTTTGATCTGGTCACGTCGGGAATGGCGCTTCATCGTCTGCCAAACTGCCAAAAGTATCTGGCCGAAATGTATCGCGTGCTGGCCAATGGCGGGCGACTGTTGATTGCCGACGAACTGGCTCCTGAAATCGAACCCAACGCGTTGCTGCAATCCGTGCGGCGAAGCTATTACCGATTCATCGCGCGTGATGCCGCCGAAGCCGAAGCCCAATTTCGTTCGAGCAAGGAAATCATTCACTTGTTGAACGAAGCAGGGTTCAATCAAACTGTCGTTCGCGCGTTGCGACAACGCAGCAAACACGATCGCGTCTTCGCGCTGATCAAAGCCGTCAAGTAAAGGAACAACATGAATCCGCAAAAGAAAGCAACAATCATCGGAGTGTTGATGGATTTGGGTGCTGACCGCAGAGGCGTGGATATGGGGCCATCGGCGGTTCGCGTTGCCGAATTGAACGAACGATTGGCCGCGCTCGGTTACGAAGTCACGGACGCCGGCAACATTCCGGTTCGCAACGCAGAAATGATGCAGATTGCCGACCGCAAGCTGAAATACCTGCCCGAAATTACCGCGGCTTGTCAGGCTCTGGCCGATCAGGTCGAAGCTGCGCTGAACGCTGGTTCGACGCCGATCATCCTGGGCGGAGATCATTCCATCGCCATTGGCAGCGTCGCCGGATTGTCGGCATTCCATCACAAACGCAACCAGCGAGTCGGCGTCATCTGGTTCGATGCTCACGGCGATATGAACACCCCGGACACTTCTCCGTCGGGAAACATTCACGGCATGCCGTTCGCGGCGATTCTTGGCAAAGGCGCAACAGAGCTAACCGAAATCAGCGGCTTCGCACCAAAAGTGTACCCCGAAGATTGCGTGCTGATCGGCGCGCGCAGCGTTGACCCAGACGAAGCCGTTGCGCTGCGTGCTTCGGGCATTCGCGTTATCACGATGCGCGAACTGGACGAACGCGGCATGAGTTCCGTCATGGACGAAGCCGTTGAGTTGGCTTCGCGCCGAACCGCTGGATTTCACGTGACGATGGATATGGATTTTGTTGATCCGGACTTCGCGCCCGGCGTAGGCACTCCGGTTCCCGGCGGCCCGACCTACCGCGAAAGCCATCTGGCGATGGAAAAAGTCGCCGATTCCGGCAAGATGCTGTCGTTTGAATTGACCGAAGTGAATCCGGTGCTCGACGAATCGAACAAGACAGCGGAATTGGGTGTGCAACTGATCCTGTCGGCGTTCGGCAAAAAAATCATGTGATGGCAAAACAGAATCAACCACAAAAAGCACAGAAGGCACAAAAGAAATCATCGCCGTTCTTTTTTGTGTTTTTTGCGCTTTTTGTGGTTTCTCTTTCCTAAAATTCTAGGAGGCAGTTTGGATAGCAAGCTCAGAGTCGGAGTCATTTTCGGCGGGCGTTCGGGCGAACACGAGGTTTCGTTGCGGTCTGCGGAATCCATCATCAACGCGCTCGACCGCGACAAATACGAAGTCGTTCCCATCGCCATCGCGAAATCGGGCAAATGGCTCGCTTCGAGCGAAGCGACGAATCTATTACCCAGCGCAGTGATGACCAATGCCGACCAGCACGTGGCGATTTTTGGCGACCCGACGGAAAAAGGACTGGCTCGAATCGGCGGCGAAAAAGGTGCAGAGCAACGCGACAAACTGGATGTGATTTTTCCCGTGTTGCACGGAACGTACGGCGAAGACGG
>JAEUQP010000689.1 GCA_016789645.1 Acidobacteriota bacterium
GAAATGGGACGAACGCCCGGTGGCTTGTGTCGTCAAAAAACCAGGAGCGGAAATCACCAAAGAACAGATTTACGAACATCTGCTCAAGAGTTTCGCCAAATGGTGGATGCCCGACGAAATCATTTTCATTGAGGCGGTTCCAAAAACCAGCGTTGGCAAATTCGACAAGAAAGTCCTCCGCGAACAGTTCAAGGATTTTCAGTTGAAATAAGAATTCAATTGGCGCGGCTGGATGAGACTTTGGGATATCATAGTTAACTTTAGTCGCGCCTCTTTCTATCCCCTGCTAAAACTAACTCAAAAGAATATTGACAATCCAAAATCCCAGGCTTAAATTCCCGCCGTCAGCTCAGCAGTAAATCTCAAAATAATCCATATAATTTGCGACTCAGTGTTTCATTTTGACTGATTGATGTGGTTTTAATTGATCCGACTTGGCCAGAAGCCAACGATTTTCGTATTGCTAACCGGTAGCCATTCCGGTGAAATGCGAACCTGTCTAAACAAGGAGCTAACATGCCAGAACCCAACACATCAACTAATAATCAAGAAGCTAATTCCAAAAATGTACAGCCAACTGAAAATCAAGAAGCTAACTCCAAAAATGTGCAATCTACAGAAGCACAATCAAAAAAATGGTTTAACTTCATATGGCCCACTGTCATTGGCATTGGTAAAAAATTGATTCCTGTAGTTCTTATAGTTTTCGGAATACTTACACTGCACTGGCTCAATCAACAAAGCAAAGACTATGAAAGCGGCCTCTACAGTTTTGATAAAGCTTCCGAAAAACTGGCCGGTGTTACCATTCCATTTCCAGAAAACGTTTTAAGGGACATCGAAACAAGCAGAGAGCAAGGCGACGAACTTACGGCACGCGAAATCTCCAGCCTGGTAGCCAATGCAGTCCCTAAAGACAGCCGTCAACGTAAGATTGTTGGCCTAATCCGAAGCTATACTTATAGCGACACTGTGTATCGCTTGACCAAAAAGGATATTGACGAGCTGAAAGAAAGTAAGCTTGAAGATAAAACTCCTTTTCCTAAGATTGCGATAGTGCATTTGGAGAGTCTGAACTGCAAGAAAAAGAAATGTGTGCAGGTAATCGGTACGGAGATCAGGGGACAGGACAATTTTGTGAAAATGTTCAGACTCTCTGAATTGAGCGACGAAATAAACGAGATAGGTAAGGCAAACACTGACTTTGAGCTTGCCAATGAAGTTCAGGATAAGATTATTAGGAAAGCCAGATTTCGAGTCTTTTACAAAATCAATGATCAAGCTATCGCCAAACTAAAAAGCACTTCTCTGACTTTTCCAGAAGATATCATCAAGAAGTTGAATGAAAAGTCTCAGAATTCTGGAGGCGAGGAGAAAGCTATCGTCGGGAGGGATAAATTCGAAGATAGACTTCGAGAGATTCTCGTTGGCACAACCTACGAATCATCATCACCAGAACAAAAGAGCAAAATTCGAGCAACAATTGCAGAAAGATTAAAGACGGACAGCACAAATAATAAGTGGGCTGAAATCAGCAAGGCTTTTTTCTTGCCGGGTGAATACTTGCACTTGTTCTACCATTTCATCTGCCTGATTCTGGCTTTAGTAGCTTTGATTCCCGCGCTTTTTCTGATCTCAAGAATCTTTCGCCCCTTCTCATTTGTAAAAGATGAAACTCAAAAAGGTTATACGGATATTCTGTTGGACAAGTTGAAAGGACTGACCGAGGGGAAAGGCGGAGTAGCAGATTCTGCTGCCAGAATGCTGGCTGCCACTGCGATCACTGTTGGCGTGGGGGCGATGGCTCTGACTGTCGCAGTATCACTCCCAGAGGGTGCTTCCCTTCAATCCGTAAACAGTTTGAATACCAAAAATAGTGCCACCACATCTGCTTCCTCTGCCAGTCAAAGTAACTTGGAAAATACTGTTTCTCTTGACCCTGAAAAGATGGATAAGCTTATCCAGTCAATCACAGACAATATGGACGCTTTCAGGAAAAACGGGGAAACACTCTCAGACTTACTAAAGAGCCAGGAAGCCTTTAACAACAGTTTGCCGGGGGTAATGGATAAGCAGCTAGATGTGATAAAAAATGAACTTAAAGAAGAAAGAACGCAGGCCAGTCTTGACGCTAACAGAGATCGGATTATGAACGCTCTGAGATCAGGTTTGATACGTGATGATGTTCAGTCGCAGTTCAAACAGCAGCTATCTGCGGTGGAGACCAAACTCGATCTGCAAAACCGGAATCTTGAAAAGACTCTTTCAATACTCGATACAAAATTCGATCATCAAAACCGAAACCTCCAAAACACTCTTTCAATGCTTTCGTTATTCCAATCCGATCGCAACAGTATCCAGAACAGATTGAGTTTAATAGATAGTAAATTGACGGCTCCTCTAAAAATGGCCGAGTTCGACGCAGAAATCAGACGTCAACTAAACGAACGAAATCTTCTCTCACAACTTTTGCATAGAGGCGGTGGTGTGAAGGCTTTTTACATAAGCGACAAAACAAGATTCGAAAAGTTGGTCAATCAGAATTGCCCAGGATTACTTGCAAAAATACAAACGCAAGGCAGACGAATAACTCCCGAACAAGTTACTGGGATAATTTTTGCAGGCCAGAAAGAATTTGACAAAGCGCTGAAATACACAGGCATTGACCAAAATACTGGCGATGAAGGCAAAGTTTGCCGGAATAAAATCATCGAGGAATCCCGCGTTACCAGTTACAAGAAAGTGCTGGATGAAATGTCCTTGGCTGGCAGACAACCATCCGAAAGTAATGGCAACAGTCAGCGGTAATAACCAATGGGGGCAAGCATGACATTCAATAGAAAATTGCGAATAATGCGTTTGAGAAGAGAAATCAGCGAAATATTTTGTGCAGTTGGGCTGATAACCATTACTCTAAAGTTGTTTCCATCTATTGGACTCCCCATCTCAACAGGTGTCTTTTTGACAGCAATAGGGATTTCTGTGATTGGTTTTGGAGAAGCTCTAAGTAGTAGATATTTTTACTCAACCTTGCCCGTTATGATAATCACAGAGGACAGCATCAAGAAGCTTATCGTCGAGGTTCAATGGAAAGGTTTGACTCTTACAGAGGATACCTGGAAAAAAATCTACGATCTGAAAGACGAGCCATTCACAGACCAGGAATCTTGGAAAGCGATGTTGGATTCTAAATTTAATGGTTCATCACATGATACGTTGAAAATTTTGCTCACTGAGTTCGCGGAAATTTTCGTCTGGCAACAAGATGAACCACTCTACCATAAACAAGATTGTCCTATCGCTGCACTCATCGACATGGACAAGCAACAATCAGGTAATAGACCTTCTGGCAAAACCCCACACAATTACTGCTTTAAGCAGCAAGACAACATAGCCTGATTGAAATCAAACCTGTGACTTTTCAAAAATGATCACGATTGACGGTTCAATTGGCGAAGGCGGCGGCCAGATTCTGCGCACGTCGCTGGCGTTGTCGCTCATCACCGGAAAACCATTTCGCATCGAAAAGATTCGCGCCGGACGGCGAAGCCCCGGTTTGTTGCGGCAACACCTGACTTCGGTACAAGCAGCCGCCGAAATCGGCCAAGCCAACGCAGCGGGTGCAGCCATCGGGTCGCAACAACTCACGTTCACGCCGGGCAAAATCGCACCGGGTGAATATCACTTCGCGATTGGAACGGCGGGCAGCACGACGTTGGTGCTCCAAACCGTGTTGCCTGCGTTGATGACGGTCGAAGGAACCAGCCGGTTGACTCTGGAAGGCGGCACGCATAATCCCTTCGCGCCTCCGTTCGAGTTTCTAGAAAAAGCGTTTCTGCCCTTGCTGAAACGAATGGGCGTGAAAGTGGACGCGAAGTTGGTCAATTACGGATTTTATCCGGCGGGCGGCGGCAAACTGGATGTAACGATTCACGGAACTCGCCAACTGGGACAAATGGAACTGCCGACGCGTGGTGAGGTCAAACGCCGATTGGCCAAAGTTGTGTTGTGCCATTTGCCGCGCAACATTGCCGAGCGCGAATTGAACATTGTGCAGAAAAAACTGTCGTGGCCGAAAAAATGGCATCAGGTGGAAACGCCGACCAATGCGATTGCTCCAGGCAATTTTGTTTCGCTGGAAATCGAATGCGAACAGGTGACTGAAATCTTCACCGGTTTCGGCGAACGCAACGTTGCCGCCGAAGCCGTCGCCGATCAAGCGGCGCTGGCGGCCCGGCGGTATCTGGCCAGTGAAGCAGCGGTCGGCGAATATCTGGCCGATCAGTTGTTGCTGCCTATGGCGCTCGCCGGGCGAGGCTCATTCACGACCTTGCCGCCATCGCGCCACACCATCACCAACATCGAAATCATCAAAAAATTCCTCGACCTACCGATCACGGCTGAACAAACTAACAATCGAGTCTGGCGAATTCAGGTCGGGCGAACTTGAACATGCGGCTCAAAACATTTTGATCGCCAACCTGCTCAGCTATAATCCGCGCTGACAGCCTTCATAAGTGAGCAATTTGAACAAACCGATCATTCTCGCTGAGGACGACCCGTCATGAACGATTCGCCGGCAGACAACTCCGCATCCGATGTCACACGCCTACTCGTGGATTGGGGGCACGGTGATCAATCGGCGCTCGATTCCCTGTTGCCGCTGATTTACAACGAACTGCGTCGCGTCGCCGACAGCTATTTGCGCCGAGATCGCCCCGGTCACACTCTGCAAGCAACGGCGCTGGTCAACGAAGCCTTTCTGCGATTGATAGATCAAGACCAAATCAACTGGCAAAATCGCGCGCACTTTTTCGGCGCGGCGGCGAATTTGATGCGCCAGATTCTGATTCAACATGCTCGCGCCAATCACGCTGCCAAACGCGGAGGCGAGCGCCAGAAACTCTACCTGGACGAAGCCGGAGACGTGTCGCAATCCAGCGACCTCGATCTGGTGGCGCTGGATGAGGCGTTGCGCGATCTGGAAGCCGTCGCTCCACGCCAATGTCGCATCGTCGAGCTTCGCTACTTCGGCGGGCTGAGCATCGAAGAAACCGGCGAACTGCTTTCGATTTCCCCCTCCACCGTCAAACGCGAATGGACGATGGCCAAAGCCTGGTTGCGCCGCGAAATTTCTCATCGTGATGAGTAGCCTATGACACCTGAACGCCATGCATTGTTGACAGACCTGCTAGATCAAATGTTGGACACGCCCACCGGCGAGCGCGACAAGTTTCTGGACGCGGCCTGTCGTCAGGATCGAGAGCTTCGCGCCGAGCTGGAATCGTTGATCGCTTCGCTCGAAAACGATCCTGAGTTCATCGAAAAGCCCGCATTGCCTGAACTCGTTGGTGCTGGGTCGGGCGACGGCTCCTCGCTGGAAGCCGAGCCAATGGCCGGAAAGATGATTGGGCGGTATCGGCTCGTCCGCGAAATCGGACACGGCGGAATGGGTTCGGTTTATCTGGCCGAACGCGCCGACGACGAATATCGCAACCAGGTCGCGCTGAAACTTGTCCGGCATGGGTTGCAAAGCAATTTCGCGATTCGGCGGTTTGTTTACGAACGCCAGACGCTGGCCGCGCTGCATCATCCGAATATCGCCGCACTGCTGGACGGTGGCACGACCGAAGACGGCTTGCCTTATCTGGTGATGGAATACGTCGAAGGCGAAACCATCTCGCAGTATTGCGACCTCCGACAATTGCCGATCAACGAACGGTTGAAGCTGTTCCGCGCAGTCTGCGCCGCCGTGCATTACGCGCATCAAAGCCTGGTCATTCACCGCGATTTGAAACCGGCCAATTTGATGGTCACTGCCGACGGACAAGTGAAGTTGCTGGATTTCGGCATAGCCAAAATTCTCAACCGTGAGATCGCCGGGACATTGCAACAGACCGAAACCGCCGTGCGATTGATGACGCCGGAATACGCCAGTCCCGAACAGGTGCGCGGCGGCAAAATCACTACGGCCAGCGACGTGTACAGCCTGGGCGTGATTCTGTACGAACTGCTGTCCGGCCATCGCCCTTACCAGATTGCGTCGTGGTTGCCGAGCGACATCGAACGTGCCATCTGCCAAACCGAACCCGTCAAACCCAGCACAGCCGTGTTGCGCCGCGAAGAAATTCCGTCGGCGGATGGCCAGCCTCGCATCATCACGCCCGAAGCCGTCGCTGAAGCGCGCGCCGAAGCTCCGCCAAAATTGCGGCGGCATTTGAGCGGCGATCTGGACACGATTGTCTTGATGGCGCTGCGAAAAGAGCCGGAGCGCCGTTACGCTTCGGTCAACGGATTGTCGGAAGACATTCGCCGGTATCTGGAAGGTTTGCCGGTGACGGCGCGACCTGACACTTTCAGTTATCGCGCCAGTAAGTTCGTCCGTCGCCACAAAGCCGGAGTCGCCGCTGTTGCGCTGATCGTGCTGGCGCTGTTGGCCGGATTGTTTGCCACGCTCTGGCAAGCGCGACTCGCTCGCATTCAACAGGTTCGCGCCGAGCGCCTGTTCAACGACGTGCGCGGATTGTCGAAATCGGTGCTCTTCGACATTCACGACAAGATTCAGTTTCTGGAAGATTCCAACGAAGCCCGCGAGTTAATTGCCAAACGTGCGTTGGATTATCTGGATCGGCTGGCGACGGATTCCGCTGGCGATATGACTCTGCGGCAGGAGCTGGCCGAGGCTTATTTGAAAGTCGGTGATGTTCAAGGGCGTCCGGGCTTCCCCAGCTTGGGCGACCGCACCAGCGCGCTCGACAGTTATCAAAAGTCGCTGGCCATTTATCAAACTCTGCCCGGTAACGATCCGATGATTCGCAAGCAAATGGCCATTTCGCTGCTGAGAATCGGCGACGTACAACAAATGCTTCGCTCAGCCAGTTCGCTGGCGTCTTACCAACAGGCGTTGCAGACAGCGGAATCAGCGCCAGAAACTTGCGGGCGCGAAATCGCGCTCTGCCAGCAACGCATCGGCGTGATGAAAGCCCGCACAGGCGATCTGGATGGAGCCAGACCGCATTTGCAACTGGCCATCAAAATGGCCGAAGACATCGCCGCCAAAACCGAATTCGGCACGGCGGCCTGGTGCGAAGCGCAGCGGGATGTCTCCATCAATCTCATCAAAGACGGCGACGTTTCGCTGGTTTCGGACGACACCAAAACGGCGCTGGCACAATACCGCCGCGCGCGCGGAATTTCGCAGCAAATCGCCGGTTGTTATCCGGCGCAGATTTACCAGCGCGAACTGGCGGCGAGTTTCGACAAAGTCGGCAATGCTTTGGCGGCGCTGGATGACGCGACAGGCGCGCTCAACGAATACCGCGAAGCCTTGCGAATTCGTGAGCCGTTGGCGGCAGCCAACAAAAAAAGTGTCGAACACCAGCGTGATGTTTCGATCAGTCACGACAAAATCGGCGGCTTGCTGGCCGACGCCGGAAAAACCGCCGAAGCCATCGAAGCATTTCAATCGGCGCTGGAAATTGACACCAAACTTTCGCTGATTGACCAAAACGACAACCAAACCAAATTGGATCGCGCCAACAGCCTGACCAAGCTCGGCGAATTGCGGCAGAAACTGGGAAATTCTGCCAAGGCGCTGGACGATTTTCGGCAGGCGTTTGCGCTGCTGGCTGAAGTCGTCGCCAAAGACGACCGCGACGTAACGGCCAAACGCGATCTGGCCTCTGCCGCCGTCGCCTTTGGCGAACTGAGTTTGAAAATGCCGAAAGCTGATCTCAACGAAGCCAAAACCAAGTTGCAACAATGCCTGGATGTGCTGGGCGGCCTGCAACAAAAAGGCATCGCCCGCGACAGCGACAAAGAGATGCTGGCCAAAGCTCAGGCTCTTTTTGCCAAGTTGGGAAAATGACGTATTTCAAGAATGCCTGCTCGCCGGAAAAGTGCGTGCCAAGAAAGAATAAGTTGCCGATGTTACGCGATGGCGGATCAAGCAAAAATCCTGGCAGCTTCTTCGTCCCGATAGGGACGAAAACCGGGTCAAGTCGAATGACCATTTCTTTAGTGCGTGCCGTCAGTCAGTTACATCGTTTGAACTTGCACAAAATCCCCACTCCCATTTGCACTCCTTCTTTCACCTTGTCCTTCTTCGAGGGTTTTTCCTCTTTCTTCTGTCTGTCTTCCTGTTGGTTGGATTGCTGTTCCTCTTTTTCCAACCGCGCGGCTTGATCCGATTGCCTGGCCGATGAAGCGTTGTTGTCGGTTCGAACTCGGCTGTTCGCAGTGCTTTGATTATTCTGGCTTTGCTGAGCGCCTTTCGATTTTTCAGATCGCGTGCGAACCGTCGTGTCGGTGGAAGCTTTTCGATCCGTCTGTTCGCTGGGTTGTTCCACCACTGTAGGTCGCTGCGACGGATTGAACGGATCAACGCTGTTGCCGCTCGGCGCGGGTTCGACCGGCGCAGGAGTCGGCTGCACGACAATCGGATTTGGCTTCACGGGCGACGGCGCGGGTTCAGGATTCCACGACGCATAAGCTCCCCAGCCAACGGTCACTGCCAACACAGCGGTCGCCGCTGCGACATATTGTTTTTTGTCAAAGCGCGCCAGCCAATCGAACGCCTGTTTTTTCAGGTCGAATGCCGGAACAGCGTGTTGACTGAAATTGCCAGCACCAACCGATTGATTGTCAGCGGTAGAAAGATTCACCACTTCGCCGAGGTCAAACGCTTGTCGGGTTTCTTTGATGACCGGTTCTTCCCACAGCCGAATCGGTTCGGTCGCGGTGACGACTTCGGGAACGGCGCTGATGATCGCTGCACGAAATTCGCTGACAGTTTGAAACCTGTCTGCCGGGTCTTTGGCCAGCGCGCGCAAAATTGCCAACTCAACCGACGCGGGCAAGGCTTCGTTGAATTCGCGCGGTGGCGGCGGATTTTGTTCGACTTGCGCGTGAATCAATTCAAAGTCGCTGTCGTAGTTGAACGGCACGCGCCCCGTGACCATTTCGTACAGCAAAATTCCCAGCGCATAAACGTCAGCACGAGCATCAGAATCTTTGCCGCGCACCTGTTCCGGCGACATGTATTCCAGCGTGCCGATCAGTTTGCCTGTCCGAGTTTGCCGAGCCGTGCCGAGCACGCGCGCGATGCCGAAGTCCGTCACTTTGACTTCGCCCAAAGACGTCACCAGCATATTCGCCGGTTTGATGTCGCGGTGAACAATGCCCAGCGCGTGCGCCTGAGCGACGCCTTCCAGCGCCTGGCAAAACAACCGCGCAGCCGTCACGACATCCAGCGCGCCGTGATCTTCCAGAATTTTGTCGAGCGGTTTGCCCGCCACGAATTCCATGACCATCACAAAGTTGTCGCCGTGCGGCAAAAAGCTGTAAATCGCCGTGACATTGGTGTGATTGAGCTTGGCCAGCGTGCGGGCTTCTTCGCGGAACCGGCTGACCAAGTCCGGTTGTTGAGCCAGTTCAGGACGAAGGGCTTTAATCGCTACGTTGCGATCCAGAATCAGATCGCGCCCACGATAAACCGCGCCCATCCCGCCTTCGCCGAGTTTTTGTTCGATGCGAAACGTGTTGTTGATGATTTGTCCGATCATGATTGCTCCTTGCTGTGAAAAGCGCCGGTCGTTACCTGCACGATTCCCACGGTGATGTTGTCGTAACCGCCGTTGGCTTTGGCCAGTTCAACTAATTGACGGCAGATGTCGCCGGTTGATTGATCGGCAGGTGCGGCAGTCAAAATGGTTTTGATCTCTTCGTCCGAAACCAGATCGAAAAGCCCGTCCGTACAAAGCACAAAGCGGTCTCCGACGCGCACTGGAAACGGTTTTTCCCAAACGGTGACGGCGACTTCAGGCTTTGTGCCCAGCGCACGCAGGATGATGTTGCGGTCTTCGTGGCCTTCGGCTTCGGCCAGAGTCATCACGCCCATTCGCACCATTTCCATCACCGCCGAATGATCTTCCGACAACTGATAAATTCGTTCGTCGCGCACCAGATATAACCGGCTGTCGCCGACTTGAGCGGCAAAGGCTTGCCCGTTGGAAATCACCAACGCCGTCGCAGTCGTTCCCATTCCCTGCCAATCAAACCGGCTTTGCGCGGCGCGAAAGATCGCCTGATTGGCTTCGGCAAATGCTTCGCGCAACGCGTCGTTGATGGCGTCACTGCTGTCAAAAAACCGCTGGCAAATGGATTCAACGGCCAATCGGCTGGCTTCTTCGCCTGCGCTGTGCCCGCCTACGCCATCGGCAACCACCATCAAACTGGCTTTGGTTGTCGTCTGGAACCGCGCATTGTCTTCGTTGTTTTCGCGGACACATCCGGCGTCAGTTAGCCAGGTTGCTTCGAGTTTGAATTCCGGCGCGTTGTACACATCACCTTCGTAAGTCCGGCGAATTCGGCGATTGGCATCCGGCGGCGGCGCTTCGTGATCGCGGCGGCGTTTCAGTTTGTTCCAAAGTGCGAGCATTTCGTTCTCCGTAGAAAATGGAGAAGCAGGTTGGCAACCTGCCTCACCGGCTTCACTACTTCCACAGGTCTTTGGCGTAACGGACGGGCACGACGAAGGAAATCATCGTGTCATTGCGGCGCGAACCGGCGAAGTAAACACCAATGACTTTGCCGTCTTTGTCAAAAACCGGGCCGCCACTGTTGCCGGCTCCTGGGCTGGCGGTGATTTGATAAGCATCGCCAAAACTGTTGGTCGCGTTTTTTCCGTCCTCGGTTTTGGCGCGCAACACACGACCTACGACGCCCGGCGTCAAGCTGGGATCGGCAATCACGCGGTACTGCGACTCTCGGTTGAAAGCATCTTGCGATTTGATTTCGCCATAACTGATCGGCGAAGCCGCCGGATACCCCAGCACAGTCACGCGGTCGCCCGCTTTGATCGTGTCGTAATTGTCATTGAGTTCGACAAACGGCAGTTCTTCGGGCGAATCAATCTTCAACAAGGCCACATCGTGACTTTCCGAAACTGAAACTTCTTTGGCTTTGAAGGAAAATTTCTTGCCCGGCAACGAAGCTTCCAGAATAGTGTTCTGGCCTTCGACCGCCCATTTCAACCCGCTGCGACCGAATTGCCGCGTATTGGCCGGAACCCAGTTGGTGGGAATGTTGTATGTGATCGGCTGGCCGTTTTCGTTGGCTTCGAATCCCCAACTGCCGTCGGCTTTGCGTTTCCAGATGATGCCGGGATACGCCGATGTCGGATAATCGTAACGAGATTTCCATCCTGCGCCGACGTGCCGAGCCGTGACGATGAACCCATTGGCCGAAGTCAGCATACCTGTCCCGCCGCCACTTCCGCCGATAGGCAGATTGCTGCCCGGAGTTTCCGTCAACGACGGTTCGTAACTGCCATCGCTGAGCACGATGTAGGTGGCTACCCACAACCGATTATCATTGACGATGCGATGTTTGACGTTGTCTTTATCAACCCATTCGTTTGGCACGTACTGATGAAAAATCTGCCTGCCGCTTTGCGAATTGATGAGTTTCCAACTGACATCCAGGCTGACAACTGCTTTGCCAAACTGTTCCGCAATCGCGGCGTCGCTCAGCCCGTCGGTTGATGGAATCAGATTGTTGATGACTTGCGCTGGTGCAGGTTTGGGACGAGCGATGAAAAACACCGCCAGCAACACCACCGCCAGCGCCGCGCCGCCGATCATCATCCATTTGCGAGTTTCGGTTTTGGCCTGAGTAATCGCCCGTTCCAGCGTGGCTTTGCCGACTCTCGTTCCCGATGAATTGCCGTTGCTGGTGAACACCGCCGACGGAGTTTTGGATTCCGCGCTGGCAGCTTCCGTCGTTTCTTTGATAGCCACCGCCGCCGAGCGTTCGCGCGTTGCCGGGATGCTGACGGCTGCATCAACCGCCACGCGAGTCGGTTTGACGAATCCGTTCGGGCGCGGATCACAATCGAATTCAAATTCGGGGCCGCCCGCTCCAAGCTGAATCACATCGCCAGGTTTGATTTTGACCGGGCTGGTGACACGCTGATTGTTGACGAAGGTTCCGTTGCGGCTGCCCAAATCCGTCAGCGTGAATTCGTGTCCGATGGGCTGATCGCGCACGATGCGCGCGTGATTGCCGCTGACCAAGTCGTCGCCGTTTTCGTCGTATCGAACTACGGACGCCGGATGCCGCCCGATGGTCAATTCACGGAACTGCGCCAGATCGAAGGTTTCTTCTTGTTGGGATTTCGAGCCGGAACGATGTTTCAGGACAATGCGTTCAACTTTCGCTTCCGATTTGCTTTTCATGGTTTGCCTCCTTGTGAATGGCGTCGCCGCCAATCTGCCAATCTTTTGGTTGCCGATAACTTTGCCAATTGAGTGCGTTGTTTTTGCCTTCACCCCCGCATGTGCAAAGCAAAGTCAGAAAGGCTCACGCCGCTTAAAAAAAAATCTCGAAAAAAAGAAATTTGGTTTGCTGAGCCAATAACCAAAGCTTTTGCACATGAAGGAATGGGCGGGCGGCAGTGGAGGAAAACTCTGCGCGGCAGACGGACAAGATGCCGACGTTATCAATGTAACTGGCTAATAAGGAGGCAGCTATGAAAGTGAACTCAGGCAAAAATCGCTGGCGGTTGCTGGCAGTGGCGACTGTTCTCGCGTTGTCTTTGGAAAGTTTTGCTCAGACCAATGGTGCGCCTGCTCGACCGGGCGGCGATGTAATCAACACCAGCGGCAAAGGCAATTCGACCAAAACCACCGGCACGCAAGGCGTCAATCACGGCAAAGGCGGCAACACAACAAAGAAGACAGGCAAAAACATTCCTCAAGGATTGCCGGATGGGTTCAACACAAGAGGGGGAAAAAGAGGCGGACCAATTTTGAGCGGCGATCCGGGCAAAGGTGGTGTGAATGATGACGTGTCCGGCATCATTCTCAACCCGCCTGGCAAAGGCAAACCCGGCAAGACGCAACCGATTCCGGGCTTGCCAGGGCGTTGGGCGTGCGTGGATTTGAAAAATTCGCCTTACGATTGGGATCGAAAACTCGCCAACAAAGACGATTCGGAATACAACTGCCATTACTACACGCGAATGGCGATGGGATTGCCGCCTTCCAGTTGGGGCGCGATGACCGATTTGAACACCAAAACGCTGCCCAAACTGGGATACAAACAAGTCAATCCGGCAGAAGCCAAAATTGGCGACATCATATTGGTCGAAGAACCGGCTTCCGGCGGAGGCGTTTCGCTGGGATTTTCCCATTCGGGAATTGTCACCGATGCCGTCAACGGATTGATCAACAACGTTCGCCAAAAAGCCAGCCCGCAGCATTGCGTCATTGATACTTCGTTTTACAATTTCAAACGCGCCTTCGTCCGCGACCTGAAATACATCACGCTGTGGCGGAAGAATTAGACCGAACAGCGGCAAGTCATTTCAGCCAGGTGAGCTTGCCGCTGCCAACCATCGGCAGTAATATCCGGTTCGCGCGAACATTGCGGGACGCGCAAGTTTTTACCCCTTCTCTTCATCAACATAAAAAACAACTTGGAGGTCGAACTATGGCAGAGAACCTGAATCGCCGCCGGTTCATCACGGAAGCAGGCGCGACGGTCGCCGGAGCCAGCGTACTGACAGCGGCATCGTATTCGCGCGTGCTGGGAGCGAATGATCGCATTCAAATGGGCATCATCGGCTCTGGCGGACGCGGACGCAGCGTGATGAACTCCTTCAACAAATTCGCCGACCAGGTCGAATTTATTCATGTGTGCGACGTGTATGAACCCAATATCAACGCCGCGTTGAAACTTTCTCGCTCCGGCGCAAAAACGACGATGGATTATCGCCAGTTGCTGGAGGACAAAAACGTCGTCGCCATTTTGAACGCCACGCCCGATCACTGGCACCACAACGTCCTGATTGACGCCGTCGCCGCTGGCAAAGACGCATACACCGAAAAACCCTTTGCCTATTCCATCGAACAAGGCGCCAAGATGGTCAAAGCCGTTCGCGCGACCAAACAAATCGTTCAGGTTGGCATGCAACGCCGCAGTTCCGAAGCCGTGCGCGGAGCAAAGCAGATTGTGGACGATGGTGTGTTGGGCGAAGTCGTGATGGCTCGCGCGCAATGGTTCTGGAATCGCAAACCCATGCCGCAAAAACTGCAACTGGAAGGCAAACTGGACTGGGAACGCTTTCAAGGCCCGGCCAAAAAACGTTACGCACTGGATGAACGCCGCTTTTTCCATTGGCGCAACTTTTCCGATTACAACGGAGGCCATTTGACCGATCAGGGAACGCACCTGATGGACGTCATTCAGTGGTTCTGCAACGGAGGCAAACCGCCGGTTTCCGCCGTTTGTCAGGGCGCGATTTACGTTCACAAAGGCGCCGATGTGCCGGACACGTTCAGCGCGGTTTACGAATATCCGTCGTTTCTGGCGACGTGGACGTTGTGTTACGGCAATTCGTATGAAGACGCCTGGAAAATTCACCTGCAAGGCAAAAAAGCCACGATGGTGATTGATGACGACGGGTATCGCGTCTTCCCCGAACCGTGGAACCGTCCGAATATTCCGCCGAAGGCGATTCACGAATACAAAGGTGGCATTCCGACCGAACCGCACGTCAAAAACTTTCTCGACTGCGTGAAGTCGCGTCAGGAACCGAATGCTCCGGTTGAAGTCGGCCACAATGCCGTCACCGGCCCGCACCTGGCCAATCTGGCCATGCGCGCTCAAAAGCGTATTGTGCTGGGCGCAGATGGAATGGTTGCCAAAGCCTGAGCGCGGCATTGTCCGTGTCAACTTTTTGACTCGCGACTGTCTTCAAAAGAAGACGTTTTCTCGTTGTTACCGAAATCAACCTGCGAAGTCTTTTAATCTCCGCCTGAGCAAGCTGCTTAAACTGGCACTCGGCTTGCTGAATTATGAGCGGAAAAAAACAAAGCCGCGCCGGTCGGGTGCTACCTCTTTTGTGCGACCGGCGACGGCTAAACCGTTGGCCCTTAGTGAGAACAGTTATGACTTTGCTAGAAGACCTGTTAGTGGGATTGCTCTATCTTCCGTTTTTGATCGCTCCGTT
>JAEUQP010000744.1 GCA_016789645.1 Acidobacteriota bacterium
ATAACTCGGCTATTTTTCGCTATCGCTGAGAAGAATTCCTCATCTCAATCTTTCCTGCTTTGATCCATTTTTCAAAAAAACTCTATTTTTCCGTCTTTTGCGGGCAATTCGGCTGCGCTTGAACTTCGGAACAACGATTGCGAGGTGCAAGAGGCGAGGGAAAACATAATTGATTTCCTTGCGCTGTTCTCTTATCCCGATATCCATCGGAAACGGTCAGAAACGATCACGGAAACTGTCTACACAAAAAAGGCTGATTTTGCCTTATGGAACATACTTGGGTCGCAATCATTGCCAGTTTATTGATGGGTATCGGGGCTCTTCTTATTTTCATCTTCGCAGTAAAACAGGACTATTTTCGGAATCTGGAAGACGCTAAATACCAGGTCTTTTGGTCTGATATTGAAGAGTTGGTCGAATCTTCCGTGACGAATTCCGCAGAGTCCGTTTCGGAGGATCATCACAATGGCAGTGGCGAAGAAGGCTCACACTTCGGAACCTGAACAAACGGAAGGACAAATTACCCGGCGACGCATGCTCAATTGGTTAAGCAGCGTCGGATTATTCGGGTCGGCAATTGTCAGTGTCTTTTCCAACCTGGTCTTCATCAAACCTCGCGCGACCTACGGCCAACCCAATCGTTTCAGCATCGGCAAACCGGAAGATTTCCCTTCGGGCACACGCATCACGCTCAGCGAGCAAAACATTTGCGTTGTCCGCGAAGGCGAAAAGCTGTGCGCGATTTCCACCGTTTGCACGCATCTGGGCTGCATTGTTTCGACTTCGGAAACCGGCTTTGCCTGTCCGTGTCACGGTTCGCGGTATGACCAGGATGGCAACGTCACTGGCGGCCCAGCGCCGAAGGCTTTGCCCTGGTACAAGGTGACGCTGGCGCCCAACGGCGAACTGGAAGTGGACAAAGGCGAAGAAGTCGCCGCCGGAACGTATTTCAACGCCTGATTCGGCTTGGAGATCAAGACCATGGCAAAGAAAAGCTATTTCAGTGCGCTCACCGAACTTCCAGCGAATCTCTGGCATTCCATCTTTCGCAACCCCTTGCCGAGTTCCGATCTGGGACGGTCGCAGACCAGTTTCACGAACTTCTTCCTGCACATCCATCCGGTCAAGGTCAATAAACACACGATCAAACCCTGGTTCACGATGGGATTGGGATTGATCACCTTTTTCCTGTTTGTGATTTTGATCGTCACGGGCGTGTTGCTGATGTTTTATTACGTGCCTTCGACCGAACAGGCCTACAACCGCATGCTCGATCTGCGAAGCTCGGTCGCCTTCGGCACGTTTCTTCGCAACATGCATCGTTGGGCGGCTCACGGAATGGTGGCAGCGGTCTTTTTGCATATGTGCCGCGTGTTTTTCACCGGATCGTACAAAAAGCCGCGCGAGTTCAATTGGGTGCTCGGCATCGTGTTGTTTTTGCTGACATTGTTTTCCAGTTTCACAGGCTATCTGTTGCCGTGGGATCAACTGGCGTTTTGGGCGATCACCGTCGGCGCCGCGATTGCCGGATACGCTCCGCTGGTTGGCAAAGAGATTCAGTTTTTGCTGCTGGGCGATACAAGCGTTGGCCAGGAAGCGCTGCTGCGATTTTATGTTCTTCACATTGCGGTGCTGCCGTTGGTGATGACGATGTTGATTGCCGTGCATTTCTGGCGCATTCGCAAAGACGGCGGCTTGTCGCGTCCTGAAGAAGCCGACGCTGCCAGCCAACCACCAGGCGAATCTCTGGAAGCCTGGCCGACGGAACTGGATGTCGCTCCGGCGCAATCTGCTGTAGCGGTTCAAACGGTCGCCGCTCCCGCCATTGAAAAGAAACGATACGGCATTCAGGGATTGGTTCGCGGCCCTTTCACCAAAGTGGGCAACGTTCCTGAGAACTCTGTCTTTAGCTGGCCAAACCTGTTTATGGCGGAGTTGTTCGTGTTTGTTTTGACGCTGGCTGGAGTGTTGGTGATGTCTTTGTTGTTCAATGCGCCGCTGGAAGAGCCGGTCAACATTGCGCATCCGCCAAATCCGGCGAAGGCTCCCTGGTACTTTTTGGGGTTGCAGGAAATGGTCAGTTATTCGGCGTTCTGGGGAGGCGTAGGCATTCCCACGCTGGAAGTGTTGATTCTGTTGCTGGTGCCATATCTGGATCGCGGCACGAAAGGCGTCGGAAAGTGGTTTGCCAAAGAGCGGTTGCTGGCCAACACGCTGTTCCTGACCTTCGTCATCGTCAATATCGGATTGATCATCATCGGCACATTTTTCCGTGGACCGAACTGGGCGTTCGTGTCTCCCTGGTAAAAGGAACAATGATGAATTCAGAAGGATGAATGATGAATCGTTTTCGTGACGTGACTTGTTCATCCTTCATCATTCCGCCTTCATCACTTCGATTGAGGATTGAATTATGCGACTGGCGTTAGCCATTGCGAGTTTCGTGATTCTGATTGTTCACGGGCTTGTTTTCTACAACCAGTTTTTCCACAAGTGGGAACGGCATCAAACCGCGTATTTCGATCAGGCGCGTGCGATGGCCAAAACTGATGCCGAACGCGCTGCCTTGGAAGGTCGAAGCCCGCGCATTGAACAAATCATCGTCACGGCGTTTGGCGGCAAAAATCAGGTGGATCGTTGCACGACCTGCCATATCGGAAGCGACGATCCGCGTTTCAAGGATCATGCTCAACCACTGCGTTCTCATCCGTTTTCCGAAGAACTCGGTGACCGTATGGTCAATGGCAAATGGGAACGTCGCCACAAATTTTCTGATTTTGGCTGCACGGTTTGCCACGACGGGCAAGGACGCGGTTTGGAAACCTTCGACGCGCACGGGGAAGACCATTATTGGCCCTCGCCCATGCTTGGCTATATCACACAAAACTGGCGCGGAGATTTTAAGCCGAAGCTGAAAGACAAAGCCTTCATGCAAGCCAATTGCGCGCAATGTCATACCGAAGAAACTTTCAAAGGCGCGCCGCTGGTTGCCAAAGGTCGCCAACTCTTTTTTGAAAAGAATTGTTACGGCTGCCACAAGATCGAAGGGATGTCGGCGGGAACGCTTGGGCCTGACCTGAGCGAAGTCGGCAAAAAGTTCAAACTCGATTATCTGTGGGAATCCATCGTCGAACCGCGCGCCAACAGCGCCACGTCGTTCATGCCTAAATTCAATTTGAGCGAAGAAGAAACCAAAGCACTGGTCGTCTTTTTGAAGAGCCGTCGGGGCGTCAATTTTTCTGAAACTTCGCTTGATCGGTATCGAGCCACTTTGAACAAGGAAAAAGAAGGCTCGCCGATGCTGACTGCAACGGCAGGGACAACACCCAAGATAGAACCGGTTGCAGGCGGATCGTTGATTGTTTTGGGAGAGAAGTTGATCAACGACCGTTCGTGTCTGGCCTGCCACAAACTCGGCAATCGTGACGGAGGCGTTGCGCCTGATCTTTCGTTTGAAGGATTGCTGAAAGACGACAAATGGGCGATGGACCATTTCCGCGATCCTCGTTCGCGGATTTCCGATTCGATCATGCCGACGTTCAATTTCCCGGAAAACGAATACCAGGCAATGACTGCGTACCTGATGAACCTGAAAACGCCACCACCACTGGTTGATCCATCGGGAATGTATTCCTCGTTGTGCGCGCGTTGTCACGGTGATTTAGGCGACGGCAAGGGAATGATCTCGATTTATCTCGATCCGCACCCGCGCGATTTGACCAAAGCCGGATTTATGAGCAGCAAGTCCGACGAGCGCTTGATGAAATCCATCCGCGAAGGCGTAGCCGGAACATCCATGCCTGCTTGGGGACGAGTGTTGAATGATGATCAGATTCGCGGCGTGCTGGATCACATTCGCAAGAATTACGTGAAAGAACCTGCGCGGCAATTGAAGGCGCGCCAGGTTCCGGACACGAATCCTGTTGTTGCGGATGCGGCTTCCATCAAACGTGGCGAACAAATTTTCTTGCAACGTTGCACGGGCTGTCACGGCAAAAAAGCTGACGGCAAAGGGCCGAATTCGATTGATATGCTGCCGCGACCACGCAATTTGCGAAACGCCGATTTTGTCAATGCAACCAATGATCGCCGGATGTTTGAATCCATTTTGTACGGCGTGCAGGGAACTGCGATGCCGCCGTGGGTGGATTACGGCTTGACGCAAAAAGACGTCGGCGATTTGGTCAATTACCTGAGAAGTTTCAATAAACCCAGGCAGTAACAAGCTTGGAATCCCGCCGATCATGAGTCGGTCATCAGGCGGAGGTGGCGGCTTATCAGCGGTGGGATTCCAAAACCAACTCCAATGCGGAGGCATTTATGCAGAGCGAAAGCACAATCAGCGCCGGTGAGATTCCCGTTTCAGAAGCGGCGCGTTACAACGAATCTCTTCATGAGGACACCACGGCCAAGCTGTTTCTGGTCAGTTCGATTACGTACTTTTTCATTGTCGGCATCGTCGCGTTGATGATCGCCGCCAAGTTTGTCTGGCCGGAACTGCTCGGTACGGTGCAGTACCTGACATACGGACGACTGCGCCCGCTGCACGTCAACGGCATGCTGTTTGGCTGGTTGCTGGCCGCAGACATGGGCTTGATGTATTACGTCGTGCCGCGCCTGTGTGGCGTGAAGTTGTGGAGTGAAAAGCTGGGCGTTGCCACGGCGGCGTTGTGGAATTTCATCATTCTTGGCGCGGTGGTTTCGACCATCATGGGTTGGAATCAGGGATGGGAATATGCCGAACTGCCGATGTTTCTGGATGTGCTGGTTGTTATCGCCTGGGTGATGTTTGGCGCGAACATTTTCATGACTGTCGCCAATCGCAAATACACGCAGATGTATGTGACGATCTGGTACTGCCTGGGTACGATTCTCTGGACGGCGTTTGTGTATCTGACCGGCAACTTCGCGGCGTTGTTTGCCACCGGAGTCAATCAGGCCAACCTGAACTGGATGTATGTTCACAACGCCGTCGGATTGATCTTCACACCGGTTGGACTGGCCATTGCGTATTACTTCATTCCAAAAGTGTCCAACAGCCCGCTGCACAGCCACAAACTTTCGATGATTGGATTTTGGTCGTTGGCTTTTGTCTATGTTTGGACGGGAGCCCATCACATGATTCACGGCCCGATTTCGCAGTGGTTGCAAACCATTGCCATCGTCTTTTCGGTGATGTTGCTGGTTCCGGTGTGGGCGGTGGTCTACAACTTTTTCGCCACGATGCGCGGCCAATGGGATCAAATGCGCGACAACGTGCCGCTGAAGTTTTTGATGTCCGGCGTGGTGTTTTACCTGCTGACCTGTTTCCAAGGGCCGATGCACAGTTTGCGTTCGGTCAACGCCATTGTTTCCAAAACGGATTGGATTCCCGGCCACGCGCATATGGCTGTGCTCGGAGCGTTTTCGTTTTTCGCCATCGCAGGTTGTTATTACGTCGTGCCGCGGATTTTCCGTCGCAAGCTGTATTCGGATTCGCTGGCCAACTGGAGCTTCTGGTTGTTCCTGATTGGCGGCGTAGGCTTTTTTGTCACCTTGTGGCTGGGCGGATTCTGGCAAGGTTGGCAATGGAACAATCCGGCGATTCCATTTATTGACACCGTGATCGCGTTACAACCGGTCTGGATCGTTCGCTTCTTTTCCGGCGTGCTGATGTTTGGAGGCATCGCGACGTTTGCCTACAACATTCTGGCAACAATGGTCGGATCCGGCACGGAATCCACCAAGATGGCTGCGGCAACTGCCTGAACCAAGAAGGAGAAAACTTATGCTACACAAGGCTGATTACAGCGCACCGTTTTTTGTTGCAGCCGCGCTGATACTGTTTTTCATTGGCGGATTGCTGACGACGGTGGTTCCGCCAATTGTGGATAAAAGCTGGGCGCGACCGTTCGACAACAGCGATCCGGCCAAAGGCGTAACCGGCAAATTGCAACCTTACACCGAACAACAACTGAAAGGGCGCGCCGTCTATGTCCGCGAAGGGTGTTGGTATTGCCACACGCAACAAACGCGCACCTTGCTGGCAGACACCAAACGCTCCGGATGGCGCGGCGTGGATGCTCCGATTTCAACGCCAGATGAGTTCGTCTACGATTCGCCGCACCTGTTCGGCACCAAACGAACCGGACCGGATTTGTCGCGTGTAGGCGGCAAGTACGACGAACAGTGGCATCGCGCGCATTTCCGTAACCCGCGCGACCTGGTTCCAGGTTCGATCATGCCGCCATATCCGTGGATCGCCGGCAACGAAGAAGAGTTCCAGGCCCTTGTCGCCTATCTGCAAACACTCGGTCGCGCGAAGAATTGGCGACCGGATAACGATTACGAACGATAGGAGGCTGGTGTGCGAGATTACAGCTATCCGAGTGTTTACTTCGCTTACTTCTATTTTTTCCTGCTGTTGGTAGGCGCTCTCTTTTTCTTCTTCCGTTCCGTCAAGCACGGTTACTGGGGGGAACACGCCGAAGATGCCAAATACCGCATGCTGGAAGACGACGAACCTCATTCGGAAGAACGTTCCGAACCTGCGAGGAGGGAATTATGAATGACAACAAGAAACCTCAGGAAGAGATCAAGGAATACGCCGAAGGCTGGATCACTGAGCGCAAGGGAACGGATGTGCCCGCGTTTTTGAAGTTCGCGTACATCTTCATCATTGGCGGCTGTCTGATCTATTTGATCGTGTTTATGAATGGTGAAGTCAATCACTCCGAACGCGGCGTTTTGGTTCGGGCCTTCAATGCCGTGTCGCAATCTTCACCTGGCCTGATGTATGCAATCGCCATCATCGGATTGGTGTATTTCGTCATTCTCATTGGTTTTGTGTTTCGGAAATTCCACGAAGACTAGCAAATTGTGTTCGTCGCCCGACCGTAAGCGAGGGGGTAAACCGGAACAAGCTACATTGAGACACAGTGATCAAAACAGGATGAGCAAGATTTTCGGCAGGATTTACAAGACCATCAAGGTTTGAACCGATCCAGTCGGCTCTGAATCTTGTTCATCCTGAAACAATCATGTCCATCCTGTTTCAAAGTTTTTGCTTCGATTTAGGTTGAACAAGCTATGCCGCAAGACAACTTGCAATTTGAACTCGCCGATCCATCGTCCGCTGAGTACTGGATGAAAATGGTCAAGTGTCAGGACGCCTGTCCTGTTCACACCAATGCATGCGGTTATGTGACGGCGATTGCCGAAGGTCATTATCAGGAAGCGTACAAAATCGCCCGCGCGACAAACCCGTTTGCTTCGATTTGTGGACGGGTTTGTGGCGCGCCCTGCGAAGTCAATTGCCGCCGAGGCGATCTGGATTCGCCGGTCACCATTCGCGCGTTAAAACGATTCGTCAACGAACAGTTCGGGCCGGAATCCGGCGACTTCACTCAGTACCACGCAGGCGCAAACGAACGCATGCTGTCACCGAACCGAGGCGATTACGAACGTATTGCCGTCATAGGAGCGGGCGTATCGGGGTTGACCGTCGCGCACGATCTGACACGCTTGGGATACAAGGTCACAGTCTTTGAGGCCAACTCCGATCCGGGCGGAATGCTGATGGTCGGTGTGCCGATTTACCGATTGCCGCGCGAACTGGTCAGAGCCGAAATCAATGCGATTCTTTCGATGGGCGTCGAGTTGAAATGCAATCAGAAGCTCGGACGTGATTTCACCATTAAGAGTCTGCGCGAAGAAGGATACAAAGCCATCTTCCTGGGAGTTGGTTTGCCGAAAGGTCGCAAACTGCCTTTGCCGGGAAGTGACACGCCGGGAGTTTTCGACGGGCTGGAATTTCTGAAAGCCTTCAACGAAGGCAAGCCGATGGAGCTTGGCAAAAAGATTGTCGTCATTGGCGGTGGCAACGTGGCGTTTGACGTCGCGCGTTCGGCGGTTCGCCCCAAAGCCGTGGAAATGGCAGATGCCAAATCCGACATGGAACGCACCGAACGTATCGCTTACGACGTGGCACGTTCAGCGTTGCGATTGAGCGGCGACAAGGAAGTGCATCTGGTGTGTTTGGAAGATCGCCACGAAATGCCCGCCGATGAAATCGAGATTGAAGAAGGCGAAGAAGAAGGCGTGAAGCTTCACACCGCGCGAGGTCCGCGCGAAATTTTGAGCGAAGGCGGTTATGTCACCGGATTGCGCACGGTCAAATGCACGTCGGTGTTTGACGATGCCAGCAAGTTCAATCCGAAGTTTGACGAATCCTTTGTCGAAGACATCGAAGCCGACACGATTATGTTCGCCATTGGCCAGACCTCCGACCTCTCATTTTTGAGCGAAGCAGACGGCGTGGAAACCGAACGCGGATTGATCAAGG
>JAEUQP010000757.1 GCA_016789645.1 Acidobacteriota bacterium
TTGCCAGAACGATTCTTCGATAATCAATTCGATGGTCTTGAAGCGGTTGCGTTGTTCGGGATCGTAACGATAGCGAACGTTGAGCAAGCTTTGGCCGTACTGGCTAACCAGACGTTTTGTCCCTGGCTGACCCGGTTTTAGCTTCTTGCTCAACAGCATGGAACATCCTTTTTGGCTGTCAGAGTGTCATTGCCTGGATTGTTGATGCGGCTATGTCGCGTGACGCGGCGGAGTATAAATTCACCGCGTTGGAGGCGCAATGTTTTCCTCCTGACAAATCGGACGGCGTTGCGGTATGGTTGCCGCCGACTGATTCGTGATTCTCCAATCCAAAAACCTTTTCGGGAGAAGAAAACTGATGAAAAAGATTTGCTTGATGATTTCGTTGCTGGTTTTGATGAGCAGCGCGGCGATGAGTTCAACAACAGTTGCCGACGAACCGATGTTGGTGAGCGCCGATTGGCTGGCCAAACACATTGACGACAAAAATCTGGTGCTATTGCACGTCGGCGACAAAAAAGAATTCGACGCCGGTCACATTCCCGGCGCGCAGTTCGTTCAGCGCGGCGATTTTTCCACGCCGAGCGGCGAAGGCAAATTGATTCTGCAATTGCCGCCCGTCGAACAACTGAAAGCCGCGTTTGAAAAACTCGGAGTGTCGGACAATTCGCGCATTGTCATTTATTTCAGCAACAGACAGATCACTCCGGCGGCGCGCGTGTACCTGACGCTGGATTATCTGGGCTTGGGCGGCAGAACTTCGATGCTGGACGGCGGCGTGGACGAATGGACGAAGCTCGGCAAATCGCTGACCACTGAAGTCAAAACTCCCGCGCCCGGCAAATTCACTCCGCGCCCGAATCCGAAGCTGATTGCCGAAGCCGTCTGGTTGAAAGACAACCTGACGAATCCGAAAGTCGCCGTTATTGATTCGCGTTTGCCGAACTTTTATTCCGGCAAAGACAACGCCGGAATGCCGCGCGCCGGTCATTTGCCCGGAGCGAAAAACCTGCCGTTTCCGACGCTGGCGATCAGCGACACGGATTTGAAGTTGAAAGACCTGACGACGCTGCGCAAGCTGTATCAGGAAGCCGGAGCCGACAAAGGCAAAACCGTCGTCACGTATTGCCACATCGGCCAGCAAGCCAGCCTGGGCTATTTCGTTGCCAAGATGCTGGGCTATGACGCCAAACTGTATGACGGTTCGTTCGATGAATGGAGCCGCAACGCGGATTGGCCAATTGAGGTGGTGAAACAGTAAGTCGCTTACGCGATCTTTTTTTCACCGCAGAGGCGCGGAGAGCGCAAAGGCGGTGCAGAGATTTCTTGCCAGTGTCTCTGCGTAACCTCTGCGTTCTTTGCGCCTCTGCGGTAAAAGACGTCAGCCTGTCAGTGATTGATTTGAAAGTTTTTTGGCTCGGCGGTGACTGGCAACAGGATTTTGCTGGCTCCGGCGGCGTCGCGCACGGCAAAGACTTGAGCAGAATGCTCCCCGGCTGGCAGCTTGAACGGTTCAAGTGCGAAGCTGAATCCGTG
>JAEUQP010000799.1 GCA_016789645.1 Acidobacteriota bacterium
TGGAAACAGAACGAACAATGGCAACAGGACACCGCCGGAGAATTCAGCCGCCACTTTTATATCAAAGACACCGAACACCCCTTCACAACTGATCCTGGCAAACCGTTTTTGTGGGTTCGCGCACGCATTCTGGGCGGCAAAACCTTGCATTGGGGACGGCTGTCGTGGCGTTTATCCGATCTGGATTTCAAAGCCGCCAGCCAAGACGGTTTTGATGTGGATTGGCCGATCAGCTACAAGGAAATCGAGCCGTATTACGACAAAGCCGAAGAATGGGTCGGCGTTGCGGGTAACAAAGACGGTTTGTGGTGGCAACCGGACGGCAAGTTTCTGCCGCCCATTCCGCTGACCTGTGGCGAACAGAAACTGAAAACCGCGACGGAAAAACTCGGCTGGAAATTGATTCAACCGCGTCTGGCAATGTTGACCGCCGTCAAACCGCAGCATCGCAAATATGGCCGCGCGCAATGCCATTATTGCGGAAGTTGCGGCAACGGCTGTTCGGTCGGAGCGATGTTCAACTCGATTTCTTCGACGCTTCCGGCGGCCAACGAAACCAAACGATTGACGTTGCGAACGAATTCCATCGTTCGTCACATCACGATTGACACCAACACTGGCAAAGCCAACGGCGTTGCCGTCGTGGATCGCCTGACGCATCAGGAATTGGAATTTCGCGGCAAAGTCATCATCGTCGCCGGCTCGACACTGGAATCCACACGATTGTTACTGAATTCGAAATCGCGCCAGCATCCGAATGGCTTGGGAAATTCCTCCGGCGTGCTGGGACATTATTTGGTTGATCATTTTGGCGGAACCGGCGCGAGCGGCTTGATGCCGATGCTGGCCGGACGCGAACCGGTCAACGAAGACGGCAAGTCATCTGGCATTTTCGTGCCGCGATTTCGCAATCTGGACGCCAAAACCAAACATCCGAAATTCTTGCGCGGATATGGATTTGAAGGCGGTTCGGCGATTGGCGCGTTCCCGGGAATTGCCAAACGGTTGCCAGGCTTCGGCAGCGAATTCAAAAAACAAACCCGGCGCTGGTACACGGCTCCGGTTGGTTTGACGACGCGCGCCGCCATGTTGTCGCGCTTTGAAAACTTCGTCGAAATTGATCCTGGCGGAGTGGTGGACGCCTGGGGAATTCCGGTGCTGAAAATTCACATCCAGCATTCCGACAACGAACGCGAAATGGGCAAGGACGCCGCAGCCAGCGCCGCTGAAATCCTGAAACAGGCCGGCGCCGAGCAAATCTCCATCAGCGAAAATCTGACCGTGCCCGGTCGGATCATTCACGAACTCGGCACGGCGCGAATGGGCGACGATCCCAAGAAATCCGTGCTCAACAAATTCAATCAGGTCTGGGACGCCAAAAACGTCTTTGTCACCGACGGAGCCGCCTTTGTCGGTTCGGCCAACCAAAACCCGACGCTGACGATTTTGGCGCTGACGATTCGCGCGTGCGAATACCTGACCGAAGAAATGAAGCGTAACAATCTGTGAAGGAGATTTGACCATGTTCACCCAAGCTCAAAAACGAAAATTGCACTCCGTTCACAGTTTGCTGATCGGGCGAGAATTCCTCGGCGAAATCGAAACCGGGCGCGCAAATGTGAAGTTCGCGTTTTCTCCAACGACTGCTACGCTAGCAAGCGAAAAAATCGTGTTAACCGGAACGTTTTCTGTAAAATCCGGCGGCGGAACTCGCCGCGTAAACAAGGTCAATGCAACACTGTTGGCGACTCAGGGCGGCATTCAATCAGCTCCGCCGACACCGGCAGGAGCGACGGATTCGATGCTTGGCGCGGTTCATTCAAGCCCGTTGCCGGCAACCGATGCGACCGGTTCGCGCGGGTATGTTGGCGTGATGTACTTTAAGCTATCGGCTTTGGATGGAACCAAGCTGGGTGTGCCGTTTGATTTAAGTTCGGTACAACTCAACGTTCGATTAAATCCGATTGACGAAACGGCGCGCACTTTGCAATTTTGGTTTTCGGTCGCCGTCAATGCGGTTCAAGGTGAATCGCCAAACCGGAATCTGGCGTCGCAATCGCTGAGCGAAATCAATAAACTGCTGACTGCCTGATCATTT
>JAEUQP010000804.1 GCA_016789645.1 Acidobacteriota bacterium
CCCAGCCGTCGGCATCCAGTGTCAGATTTTTCAATGCCTCAAACTTGGCTTGCCGATGTCCGGCGGGCAGCGCGCGAAAGCGCACGGTCGCAGGCGTGTCCGCTTTGGTTCCTTTCGGACGCGCAGCCAGGACAATGCAAACGGGTTGTTGCACGCCTTCAAAGATGCGCGTGTTGACTTCGGGCTGGTGGCCCTCGGGCGAACAATCAATCACCCAGATTTCCGCCGCCGTGCAGCGCAAATAATCGCGCATCCGCTCAAAGCCCGGCCCGTTCAGAAACCCGGCAACGGTGATGAAACAGACGATGCCCGTATTGTGTTGCGGGTCGTGGTCAAAAACCTTCCACGTCGCCCAGCGCCAGAAATAGATGTACAGATTGCGCAGATGTTTGGCGTGCGCACTGACGCCCCAATTGGCAGGTGGAATCCAGGCGTTGAGCGGCGCAGGTTCCGGCGAATTCTTGCTGTCGGTTTCGACCCAGCCGCCCAAACCTTTGGCCTTTTCCTTGTACGGGGGATTGCCGAGCACAACGGTGATCGGTTCGCGCTTTTTGATCTCGTTGGCGTCTTTGCGGGATTTGGCGATGGTTCCCAGAATGCCAGGGATCCATTCTTCTTCGACGTAGGGATTGCTCAAGGTGTCGGTGACGAACATACGCGGCGATGGCGGCACCGAACCAGTCAGGTCAGCCAACTCGGCCAAAATCCGCAATTGCGCCACGGCAAACGGCCCCAACTGCATTTCAAAACCAACCAGCCGTTGCGCCGCGGCTTTGATTGCGCCTGCAACGGAACCTTCGCCCTCGTCGGCTTCAACCGTTTCGGCAATCCGGCGCAACACGCCCAGCAAAAACGTCCCGGTTCCCACCGCCGGATCAGCCAATGTCACAGCGGGCGAAGCCAACCCGGCGTGTTGGGCAAATCGAGTCCGCAACGTTTCATCCACCAATCGCACCATCGCGCCGACGACTTCGGGCGGCGTGTAATACGAGCCGGTTTTCTTTCGCAGCGCATTGTCGTAAACCGCCAGAAAGTCTTCGTAAAAATAGAGCCAAGCGTCGGCTTTGCCTTTGCTGATGGTCTGCCAATGAACGGCGTCGAGCACGCGCGTCAATGTGCCGAGCGAAGTTTTGAGCGTGGCTTGATTCTCGGCATCGTCGGTCAGCAAGCGCAACGCCGCGCCAATCAACGAATGCGTTTGCGTCAATTGTTTGGCGACTTGATCGAGTCCGGCGCTGAGTTTGATTTCTCTGGCGCGCGCCATCAACAACCCAAAGGTCACGGCCTGGGCATAACCATCGGCGAACTGTTCAGGTGTGGCTTCTGGGAACAACAACTTGCGCCAATCCACCGCCAACGCTGTCAGCGCCGGGCTGCCCAACGCCAATTGCTCTGTCACTTCGTCGCGCAACAGGCGGCATAACCGCGCGCTGATTTCAGCCAATTGCTTGGCGCTGCCGGGCGGTATGGGCTGCCATTGGAAAAAGTTCTCGAACAAGGCTTGCAAGCTGGCAGGAGCTTCGAGTTCAGCACCGGAAGTTTCGATGTCGCCCGTCAACCGGACAACCGCGCCTTCCAGTTGGCCATTACGCCACAGGCTGAATTCATTGCCGTCGGTGTAAAGCAGATTCGGCAGTGACTGCAATTTCTCCCATTGTTGCTTGTCGTGTTTGTCTTTGAATTTGCGAGGATCGGCGCCTTTGCCGGGAGCTTTGACTTCAATGAAACCGACCAATGTTTGGCGCACTGTTACAGCATAATCGGGGCGGGTTTTCAGTTCGCTGAGATGGGATTCGCCAACAGCGGCGATTTCTTTTCGGGCATACCCGCAGACTTCAGCAAGATCGGAAATCAATCCTTCCAGCGGCGCGCGCAATTGGTCTTCGGGTTCCCCTTTGGCTGCGATGTTCGTCAGTTTCGCTTTCGCCTCTGAACCAAAGGCGGCAAGCGCCGAACGAAACTTTGAGTGCATAGATTCTCCTGAGAGTTTAGGCGATTACGCTTCTGAAAGCGTGAAGGTACGTTTACGAACTCTGGCTATACCACGAGGCACTTTTCTCATCAATGTCAGCTAAGACTTCTGCTTTCGCAGCCGGTCTCGCTCAATCACCTCATCGTAAAGTTTTTGCGAAACGTGAAAGCTGGTCTGTCGTAATCGCGCCATCACAGAGGGCAGATCAATCAGATTTCGGCGTGCAGCTAATTCAAGTATGGCGAGCGTAGGAATCACTGTCAGTCCCGCGCGTTGGGCTTCAGCGCGTGCGTCTCTGTCATCAATTAAAATTCCTTCGGCAGTAACTTCAAGTGCTAAGGCTATGGCTTCCCGTTCGCCTGCGTGAATTTCAATCACGGGAATGTAACTGCTCACATCTACGGCCCGAACTTTCAGCCAAGCGGGACAGGCGCGCATCCAGTCTTTGACCTTTTGCGGCGTATTCGTGCCCTGCAATTCGTTGGCGACTTCCTGGGGAATGATGACTTGGCTGAAAAGGGTTTCGAGCAAATGGACGACCTCCAGCTCGATCAAATAACGCAGCGGCGTTGTATCTGAAACGACAATCATGCTGAAAAATCATTGTTGCTGTTGTTGCAGCAACGTTTCCAATTTGTCAGTGTCGCGCTCCAGTTCTTCCATCGTGTACCCGTCCTTCACTTCGTTGTTTTTGAAAAACTGGTGGAGCGTTTCACGGTCAGGCAAGTTCAAGGCTTCCATCACCTGCTTGCTGGTAATGCGGTTCAATTCATATGCCTTGATCGTCGCCAGTTCGAGCAACCGGCGAGAAAGTGAAACACTTTCGCCGCTCTGAATGGCAATCGCTATCTTTTCGGGAATGGCTAATACTGCTTGTTCCATATGTCACCTCCGCAGCTTCAAGCATACTTGAGTTAGACAATTATCGGCAATGCCATCTGCATTGAATGAAATCGCCAATTCGCTTATATCACTCCCTCTTTCAAGGGCGGGAACTTCAGAACTTTTCTTCCCGCTTACTGATATTCAACCAATTCCATCATCGGAGCCACTGTTATGTTCGTTCGTTTTCTGATCATTGCCCTTTTGCTTTTGTCTGTTGTGACAGGCGCTCGCCACGTGCTGGCGACAAAACAAACCCCGCAAGCTTCTGCTGAAATTCTGGTGCTGACGCACGCCAATGTGATTGACGGCGTCAGCGCGCAACCGCTGCGCAATGCGACCGTCATCGTGCGCGCTGGCCGCATCGAAAGCATCTCGACCGGGACGACGGCAACGCCTGCCAATGCGACAGTCATTGATTTGAAAGGGCGCTGGTTGTTGCCGGGACTGATTGACGCGCATACGCACATTGCCGATTTGGCTGCGGCGCGCGCGGCACTGGCTTCGGGCGTGACGACGGCGCGTAATATGGGCACTGAGCATTTCACAGACATCGGCATGCGCCAATTGCATCGCAACGGACGCACCGACCTGCCCGAAATGCTCTCTGCCGGATACCACCTGTATCCGCAACCTGCCGAAGGGTTGTTTCTGGATTTTCCGCAATTTCACGATTTGATGGCGGGACTCAGCGGCGTGGAGAATTTGCGCCGGGTGACGCGTGCGCAAATCGAACGCGGCGTGGATTTCATCAAGGTCAACGCCACCGACCGCGCCGGACAAGCGCAATCCGACCCGCGCAAGCAGCTTTTCAGCGAAGCCGAATTGACGGCCATCGTTGAAGAAGCGCGCCGCTCGAACATTTTCGTCGCCGCGCACGCTCACGGCGATGAGGGCGCGCTGGCCGCTGTGCGTGCGGGCGTTCGCTCCATCGAACACGGAACTTATCTGAGTGAAGCTACGCTGGATGAGATGAAACGGCGCGGCACGTATCTGACGCCGACGATTGCGACGATGGCCGAGATGCTGGAACCGCGCAATGGCTCTGCGTTGCAATTGCGCGGCAAACACATGGTTCCGCGTTTGCGCGAA
>JAEUQP010000816.1 GCA_016789645.1 Acidobacteriota bacterium
GGCCGAACAAGCTGGCAGCTTGTTCTACCCTGTTCACGGCGTCGTCAAATAGATGTTCAGGCTGCCTGTGGCTGCTTTCTGCGGGTCAATCTTCAGCACGTAGTTTCCGGCAGACAGTGTTTGTTGAATGTCGTAATCGGCATTGGAGTTGATGGTTTGCGTATGAATCTGCGCGCCGCCTTGCGTGCTCAAGGTCAGCGTGGAAGGGGCGTTAAATCCACCAATCGCCAGATTGCGAATGTGAATCGTGACTTGCTGGCTGCCGGTCACGATGAACGTCAGATTGGCTGCCTGACCAACGGATGGAATCGTCACCGACGTTTGCGGAGGCGGCGGAGTTGGCGGGTTAACCGTCAACGTACCGCTTACGTCGGGAGGGACATCATATAAATTCAAGGTGACCGTGCGGGTTTTGTTGAATTGCGGATCAAGAAAAATTGTGTAGGTTCCATTGGCGGCAAGCGTCATCGTGTCCACGAAGATATCCGCTCCGAGAGTTCTGGTCGCCAAAGGCGTTCCATTCGGGTAAGCGCCGGGAGCAAACAGCTTCACATCTGTTGCGATTTGCGTCGAGCCGCCTCCCTGCACTCCCTGCAAGTAAATGCGCTGTCCGTTCAGCCCGTCGAAAGTAAGCACGGCATTCTGTCCGGGAGAACTGAATCCAATCGGCAATGGCAACCCTGAGGTTGCGATTGCTCCGGTCGGGTCAGGAGGCACATCGTACAAACGCGCTGTCGCTCCAAAGCCATACTGCGCGCCCAGCCCGCAATACCAACTGTCAGTCGGGTCAATAAGAATTGTATATTTACCTGTTGTGGGTAAAACCATTGTCTCGATCCAGGCAAAACTTACAGGCGGTACGCCTGAGATCCCGTCAGGAGGAAAGTAGTCGGGCGGAGGAAAGTTAAACCAGTAATTCCGAAGTGGCGCGGATGCGACACTCACTCCATCCGGCGAGATGATTGAAATCTGTGCGTATTTGAATGGCGGAATGTTGGAATTGGAAAGACAAGAGAGCAGGTCTTCCACAATCAAGCTGATACGCTGATTGGCAATTCCATCGAAGGTTAAAAGCCCCACTTTCGTCAGTTGGGCTGGATATGGATTGGCAAAGGTAAATACCTTTGATTCCCCGAAAACCATGTGGTCAGAAAACTCTACATTCCCTGCGACAAAGAAATTTGTGCTGCTGTTCACTGCGCCATTTGCGTTCGACACATTGATCGGCCCAGTTGTTGCGCCTGTAGGCACAGTTACTGTCAATTGTATGTTGGTTGCGGCGGTCACATTGGCTGTGACGTTGTTGAACTTCACGGTATTGGCGGACGGCGTTGCGCTGAACCCTGTCCCATAAATCGTCACTTGTGTGCCTATTCCTCCCGATCCGGGAGTGAAATCAAGAATGGAAAGCTGATTGGCGGCGTAGCGTGTAATCGAAGTGAAGTTACCTGCTGGATCATAGCTGTACGTGACGGCTTCGCCGGTCGGTGAAAGCACTGCTATCAATCGCCCATTGGCATCATACCGATAGTAGGCTGCGCCACCCGTTTGAGCTTTGATCGGAAAACAAAAGACCGACAGCGTAAGTCCGATCATCAGGAACAGTTTAACCTGCTTGAGGCTGCGCTCTGACTGAATGATTGAAGTTCTGACTTTCATCAACTCACCTCGTTTACGTTTCACAATCCGATCCAGTCGCTTTCTGCCACTGGCAATAAATGATGCTTCTTCTTTTTTGTTCCGATCTAGCGATCCGGCGCGGCTTGCACTCCGGTAACGACTGAGCGTTTTGCCGAATATTGACTGTGGACGTGCGCACCAACCCGTTCATCTCCCCACTGAGGATGCGCGGCAAAAAAACGCAGCGCGATATCGTAAGCGCGCGGATCGTCTCGCCATCTCAGGTAAAGCGATTGGGCGCGTTCGGCGTCTGCCTTGCGGCCTTCACTGGTGTAGATTGAAGATAAAAATTGCCAAGCGCCGGCATCAGTGGGGTCAAGGGCGATCAGGTGCTCAAACCTTTCTCGTGCTTCGGCAATGCGTCCGAGCGAGTACAGTGATTGACCGAGACTTCTCATCACTTCCCTGTCGCGTGGATACTGCTTGGCAATCTGTGACAACTCCTGGGCGGCATCGGCCAGTTTTCCATCGCCTCGCAGCGCCAGGCTTTTGAAAAACCGGCTACGCCAATTCATCGGATCAAGCAGCAATGCGGTATCAAGCAATCCATCCGCTTTGCGCCATTGTCCGCGGTCGTGGCTGAACTTTTCCGTTCGCATTTCGGCGATGGCCTGGTTCACCAAAAGATTTGAATCGGCAGGGTTGAGCGCCGCCGCCCGGCGGAAAGCTTCGGCAGCTTGTGCGTGTTGCGCCTGTTCCAACAGGCCGATGCCGTAATCGTTCCATCGTTTCCAATGCTGACTTTCTGATTGCGCCGTGCCGGATGTTTTGTGCTTTGCCAGCGTCAATTGGTGATCATGAGCCGCTATCGTCACAACAGTTTCCGCCATTCGCACCACAGGCAAGGTCATCCGGCGTTTCTGCCGTGCCAGCACGTAAGAGGTGTATTCCTGATTAAATCTTCGGTAGTTGACTTTGGCGCGCAGCGTGACGGGCTGCTGCCCCTCCGGCATGCGGAATCGGAACCGTGCTACGTCCGAACGCCCGGGCGAAATGGCGTTGTCGTAGGCTTTGATATTGGTCAGCCAGATTTGATGGCGAGTGATGGGCCGCGCTTGTTCATCCAGAATGATCTGTTTGTAGACGTGCGCGCTTTCATCGAGCATTCCGTCGGGTTTCAGGAAACCGCTGCGATAAACCGTCTTGCCGCTGGCATCAATCGCCTCGAACTCAACCCAGGCTTCGTACAGGTCGCGCACTTCCGGCGGGAACGAATGCGCGGCGTTGCGGTTGGAGACGACAACTTCTGCAGTTACTTCTTCATTGGGCAACGGCGCAAAACAGTTCTCTATGGTTGGCGCAAGCGGCGCGATCAATTCGCCCGTGACTTCGCGCTTGATGGCGAAGATGTCTACGTCGAGCACGTCGGCTTGCAGAAACTTCTCCGTCAATTCGGCTTGTTTATCTTGGCTGTAAAAGAGCGGCGCGGCAGTGTTCGCTCCCAGCCAGCGGTGCGAGGCGATCTTGCCTTGTTTGGCCGCGCGGTCATTGGCGCTGGCAATTTTTGGCATGTGGCAACTGCGGCAATCGGTTCGTTCTTCGCGCCTGTAAAATGGAGTAACGGATTCGTGCGACGCGCCCGATTGTTGCCATTCGTCGTAAGCCGAAAAGCCGCGAATGTTCTTGTAGCCGTTGAGTGAAGGTGGGGCGTCTACTTTGTGGCAGGTGGCGCAGAATTCTGGTGACTTCAACAGCGGACGCATGACCGCGCGTTTGTGCCCTGGGATGTCGGTCAGGATCTGCTCGTCGCTGAAATCTCCGAACACTGCTGAGCCGTCTTCTTTTGCCAACAGCGCTGGACGTCGAATCGTGTAACTGCCTGTGCCGTCGAGCCTAGCTTCAGTGATCGAATGGCAGACTGTGCAGGTCACACCTTCATCATCAAGCGGCGTGAAAGGAGCCGAAGTTTTGCCCGACGCCTTGCTAAGCGCACCGGAAAATAAAGCCACCGGAGTGTGGCAGGATTCGCAATGGCGCGTGAACTCAATCCCACGAGTTTTGAGTAGAATGTCTGCGCTTTCGCGGTAAAAGGGTTCGCGCGCGGCATTGCGGTGAAGCGATTCCGACCAGGCTTGATGGGTATCCTGATGGCAACCGACACAACGCGAGGCTGAAATAAACTCCTCAACCGGGATCAATCCCCCGCTTTCGGTTCTAGCCTTGGAAGGGTCAAAGAGGCCTGTCGGTATGGGAAGGCTTTTATCATCGCTTTCAGCAACGGTAGCCTCCGACGCAAGGAAAGCGAAGCTAACAGAGAAAGCTGTCAATACAATCGCCAGCTTGACGAAGTTATAACCTCCACGTTGCCAGACCGATACAATGAGTCTGCGGGAGAAGACGTGTTTTGTTTTTGATCGGAAAGCGGCCCAATGAGAACGCATGTCTGCCTCCTCTGCTTCTCAGCATTGAAACCAGCCGCGATCACAGGTAGGATGAATGTCGCTAAACGTACCCTACTCTGTTGCTTCGGCGACAGGCGTGGTTACTCCAAAATCCCGACATCATTGTCAATTGGTGTCGGGGTTTTTATTATTTCTTCAACTGTTCATAAAGCTTGTCTAAAAAGTAAGACCTCAGGTCATTACGCCTAATTCTTTGCTTTGAAATAAAGCTTGATAGAAAGCCCTATCTGTCAGAGGACAAAAATAGACGTGCAAGAATTGCAGAAAATTATAAAAGAAAGGTCTGCTTCGGAACTGCATCTGGAAATATTGGGGTGGCCTTCAAAAGCAAACAAAGTGTATTTTTTCTACCAGGATGTTGTCAACAATTTTTCAGCATTCATAAAAATATTTGTTATTGATGGCGAATCTATGAGTTTTGAAATGCGATTGTCTGACTGATGCGGCGCAGGTATGATGCCTGCCGCATCATCTACAAATTCAATTCACATCATCGTTTCGGAGGAAGAATGTCGCAGCAACCTGACATCAACTCATTGCTGAAAGAAGATCGTCTCTTTTCGCCATCAACCGAATTTAGCGCCGCAGCGCATATCAAAAGCCGCGAGCATTATGACCAGATTTATCAACGCTCTGTCGAAGACCCAGAGGGCTTCTGGGCAGAAATTGCCAGCGAACTGCATTGGTTCAAAAAGTGGGACAAAGTCCTGGAATGGAACGAACCCTTTGCGCAATGGTTTGTCGGTGGACAGACCAACATTTCTTATAACTGTCTGGATCGGCACTTGACCAGTTGGCGCAAAAACAAAGCCGCCATCATCTGGGAAGGCGAACCCGGCGATCAGCGAACCCTGACCTATCAACAACTCCATCGCGAAGTATGCAAGTTTGCCAATGTGCTGAAAAAGCTTGGCGTGGAAAAAGGCGACCGCGTGGCGATTTACATGCCGATGGTTCCTGAATTGCCGGTGGCGATGCTGGCTTGCGCGCGCATCGGCGCAACGCATTCGATCATCTTCGGAGGCTTTTCAGCCGAAGCGCTGAAAGATCGCATCAATGATGCTCAGGCCAAAGCGGTCATCACTGCCGATGGTGGATATCGGCGCGGCGCAGCTCTGCCGCTGAAACCTGCCGTAGATGCTGCGATCAAGGATTGTCCCAGCGTCAAACAGGTTGTCGTTGTCGAACGCTGCAAGAATGAAATCTACATGGAGCCGGGGCGCGATCATTGGTATCACCAGATGATGGAAAATGCTTCGGACGTTTGTCCGGCGGAACCGCTGGATGCCGAACACCCGCTTTATATCCTTTATACTTCCGGAACGACCGGAAAACCGAAAGGCATTGTTCACACCACAGGCGGATATTCGGTTCATACGTACATTACGTCGAAATGGGTCTTTGATTTGAAAGATGATGATACGTACTGGTGTACGGCGGACATTGGCTGGGTGACCGGACACAGTTACATCGTTTACGGGCCGATGCAAAACGCCGCCTCGGTCGTGATGTACGAAGGAGCGCCGAACACGCCGGACTTTGGCCGGTTCTGGCAAATCGTCGAACGGCACAAGGTCAACATTTTGTACACGGCTCCGACGGCGATTCGCACCTTCATCAAATGGGGCGAACAGTGGCCGATGAAATACGATTTGTCGAGTTTGCGTTTGCTCGGTTCCGTTGGCGAACCGATCAATCCCGAAGC
>JAEUQP010000849.1 GCA_016789645.1 Acidobacteriota bacterium
CGTCGTGCTCGGGCTGAACAGGCCCGGATTGACGCGGCCACGCTGCGGTACGGAACCATTGCCTGGAGCGGAATCGTGGACGGAGTGGACGAAATCATTCTTTCCGGTTCCAGCGCTTCAGTTCGCCACCTCAGCGGTAACCTGCCTCGTGAAGCCCGCGCATCATTCAGTGCTGCCATTCCGCGTTCGCCCATCGAAGTCAAACTGATCTGGGTGACTGGGCGCGGAACCGTGGACATTGTTCAACAACCCAGCGCTGCCAATGGCTACACCACCATTATTCGCATTGATGACAGCCAAAAAGGCGGCGACAAACGATATGAATTCACGTTGCGCTGGTCTGTGCTGTAAATCGTGAAAAGTTCCTGTCCGCTTCAACTGTTAGCACTTGATGATTCCCCCAAATTCCCCGACTGAACTCGATGAACAACGTCGCCAGTTAGCATTCATCACGCAAAATCTGGAAGCGACGTTTGGCGTTCCGCGCAACGACAGCCACGAAGACCCGCTGGATGAACTCATCAACACAATCCTTTCGCAATCCACAACCAACATTAATAGCCACAGGGCATTTGCCAGTTTGAAACAGCGCTTTCCCAATTGGGAACAGGTGCGCCGAGCGCGCCCAGCCTCGATTGCTGCCGCCATCAAATCCGGCGGACTGGCCAATGTGAAGTCCATCGTCATCAAAAACATCTTGAACGATATCCAAGAGCGACGGGGAGCTCTGGATTTGTCCTTTTTGAAAACAGTTCCGGTTAGCGAGGCGCGGGAATTTCTGATTTCGCTTAAGGGAGTGGGGCCGAAAACCGCTGCTTGCGTGTTGCTGTTCGCCTGCAAGCGCTCTGTGTTTCCGATGGACACACACATTTTCAGAATTCTTCGCCGAACAGGATTGTTGCCCGAAAAAATCAGCGATCACCTTGCGCACGAAAAGATCGAAAATCTGATCCCGCCGAAAAAACATTACTCGCTGCACATCAATTTGATCACGCTTGGCAGACGAATTTGTCATCCTCGAAATCCGAAATGTGGCCAGTGTCCGCTGAACGAACACTGTGATTTTGGGCGTTCGCGGTTATGACTGGATTTGAGAAGAACCTCATTGCCCAAAAAGGTAAAGAGCGATATGTAAAAACTTCTCCAATTGTAGGACACAGAGCCTTTTTGAGTCTTTTCGACTTTCCTGGATTAGAGATTGGCCTTCGAGAAGTTTTTTGCATCAAGCTGGACCCAATAGCTGAACAGAAAGCGTTCAGCAGAACTTTTGGGCTGTAACATTTCGCTTCATAAATGCAATCGCTCAGAATACCCACAATCACCCAACCCCAAAAAGAAACAAAAAATACTCTTTGTTTTTCAACAAGTTAACAGTCAAATTGAAATTATTTTGCGTCAGTTCAGGCAATGGTATGGTCGTTGCTATTTAGCAGGACGACAAGCAATGCTTCAGCAGTTTAGGTAAACTCGGAGACGGGAGATGTTGGGGGACGTCAAACGTTGAAGAGGTTTTCCAAATAAGAACGGTTGTTCGGTTGCGTATGGTTCTTGGGGGAGGCCATACGCAGTTGAGCAACCGTTCTTTTTTTGTTTCTACCACAAGTTTCTTCGGCCAATCCACTAGGACTCATCTCTAAGCCGGTGTCAGTAACCGGTGCAGCAAACATCCTGACTCGGTTGCTTTTCAATACATACAGATTTCAAATATCGGGAACGCGGGAGAAAAAACAATGAAAAGAACTGCTGTGACAAGATTCCTGGTAAATGCGCTGGCTGTGATGCTGGCTTTTAGCCCTACACTGGCGTTTGCCCAAGATGCCAAGAAATCCAAAACCGCCGCGAAAAATCTAAGCGCGGAACAAAAAACCATTCATCTGCTTGACCGAATCACCTTTGGAACGCGTCCGGGAGATGTAGAGCGTGTGATGAAACTCGGTTGGGAAAAATTCCTGGACGAACAGCTTCACCCTGAACGCATTTCCGATACGGTCGTCGAAGAAAAACTCAAAGGTCTGGAAAGCATCCACCTGAGCAATGCCGAATTGGCGAATTACTATCCTCCACCGCAAGTCATTCAGCAGGCGCTCAAGTCCAAAGGAATCGAACCGCCCGATTTCGCAGGCGGAGCCAACACTCCCACCGGACAAACCGAGCAGGAACAGCAGGCCAATCTGGCCAAACGCCGCGAAATTCAGAAGATGCTCAAGGACATGGGCTACAAACAGCCCCAGCAGGTCGCCGTGGAATTGCAGCAGGCCAAAATCCTGCGCGCGGTTTACAGCGAACGTCAGTTGCAGGAAGTGATGACCGATTTCTGGTTTAACCACTTCAATGTTTTTTTGCAGAAAGGCGCGGATCGCGTGTTGACGACTTCGTATGAGCGCGATGTGATTCGCCCGCGTGTGTTCGGCAAATTCGAAGATTTGTTGAAAGCCACGGCGGAAAGCCCTGCCATGCTGTTTTATCTGGACAACTGGATGAGCGCCGCGCCAAATGCGGAAATGCTGAAGCGTCAGGAGCGATTTGCGCAGGCATTGGAACGCCGACAAGCTCGCCGTGCGAACCAAATGTCCGATCAAGAAAAAGAGCAGATGCTCAATGCGCAAGGCAAAATCAAAAGGGCTCCGCGCGGTCTGAACGAAAATTACGCCCGTGAAATCATGGAGCTTCACACGCTTGGCGTTGATGGTGGTTACACACAAAAGGACGTCCAGGAAGTCGCCCGGTGCTTCACTGGCTGGACGTTGCGCCAGCCTCGCAATGGCGCCGAGTTCTTTTTCAATCCAATGATTCACGACGATGGTGAAAAAGTCGTGCTCGGCAAAAAAATTCAGGCTGGCGGTGGCCAGAAAGACGGCTACGCGGTCATTCACATGCTGGCGACGCATCCTTCGACGGCAAAATTCATCTCGACCAAACTGGCGCGCAAATTCGTCAACGACACGCCGCCGCAATCGCTGGTCAATCGCATGGCCGAAACCTTCAAGAAAACCGACGGAGACATTCGCCAGGTGCTGCGAACAATGTTCACATCGCCAGAATTTTTCGCGCCAGAAAATTACCGCGCAAAAATCAAAACTCCATTTGAAATGACGGTCAGTGC
>JAEUQP010000852.1 GCA_016789645.1 Acidobacteriota bacterium
GCCGTAAGCATTGGGCCGTAAGCATTGGGAGGAAAGCCGATGTGTCGAAATATCAAAACGCTCTTCAACTTTGAGCCGCCGGTCACGGACGACGAAATTCACGCGGCGTCGCTGCAATTCGTGCGCAAACTGAGCGGGTTCAACAAACCATCCAAAGCCAACGAAGCCGCCTTTCTGGCAGCAGTCGAAGAAGTCGCGGCGGTTTCCAAACGGTTGCTCTCTTCGCTGGAAACCAATGCGCCGCCGAAAAACCGCGAAGAAGAAGCCGCCAAAGCGCGTGCGCGTTCGGCGCAACGATTTGCCGCATAATCGTGGCGGTTCGGTGAAGCGTCACTCCGCGATTCTGGACAGTTCCGGCAAGATGGGGGCAGAAAAATCTTTCTGACAGCCATTAGCATTTTTAACCCCAATTTTCCGCCAGGAAAAGCAAAGGCGCATTCATTTGCAAACCGCAGTAATCCTGTCTCAATTTGTTTAGCTATGAAAACTCTTCTGTTTATTTCGCTGTTGTTTTTCCTTCAAGACTGGCCCGAATTTCGCGGCCCTTCCGGGCAAGGGCATTCCGCCGAACGGAACCTGCCGGTGATGTGGAGCGAAACCAAAAACGTCAAATGGAAAACCGCGATTCCCGGCAAGGGATGGTCTTCACCCGCGATTTTGGGAGACAAAATCTGGCTGACGACGGCGACGCAGGAAGGAAAGCTGGTTTCGCTGCGTGCCATCTGCGTTGATCTGAACTCTGGCGCGGTGCTGCAAAACGTCGAAATCTTCCGCTTCAAACCGCCGAGCGAACTCAATGCCAAAAACAGTTACGCCTCGCCCACGCCAATTCTCGAAGCTAATCGAATCTATCTGCATTTCGGCGCGTTCGGAACTGCGTGCCTGAATCAGGCGGGTGAAATTCTCTGGAAAACCAAACTCGATTACGACAATGGACAACATGGCCCGGGCGGTTCGCCGGTCATTTATGACGATTTGTTGATCGTCAGTTGCGACGGGCTGAGCGTTCAATACGTCGCCGCGCTGGATAAACAAACCGGCAAGGTTCGTTGGCGAAAGTACCGGCAAGGTTATCAGGCGTATACGACGCCGTTGGTGGTGCGTTTGCCCGCGGGCGATCAGCTCATCAGCCCCGGCGCATTTCGAGCGATTGCGTATGAACCGCGCACCGGCAAAGAGTTGTGGCACATCACCTACGGCGAAGGCTTTTCCAATGTCCCGCGCCCCGTGTTTGGCAACGGATTGGTCTTCATTTGCAGCGGTTTTCAGGAACCGTCGCTGCTGGCCGTTCGCGTGGATGGTAAAGGCGACGTGACCAAATCGCATATCGCGTGGTCGCTGAAACGCGGCATTCCGCGAACGCCGTCCCCGTTGCTGGTCGGCGAAGAACTGTATTTGATCAACGACAACGGCATTGCCACCTGCGTGGACGCCAAAACCGGAACGCAACATTGGCAGGTTCGTTTGCCGGGCGAACATTCCGCATCGCCGATTTATGCCGATGGACGAATTTACTTTCTCAACGAAGAAGGCGAATCGGTCGTCATTGCTCCGGGCAAGGAATTCAAAGCGCTGGCGCAAAACCAACTGGATGGACAAACGCTGGCTTCGATGGCGGTGTCCAGCAGTTCGATTTTCATTCGCAGCCAGACGCATCTGTATCGGCTGAGCAACTAAATCAAAGCAACAACTTTGAAACAGGATTGCCAGGATTTTTTCAGAATGAACAGGATTCAAATAGGGTCGAGGCCTAATAGGCATTGGCAAGCCTGTAAATCCTGCTGGAAATCGTGTTCATCCTGTTGAGAAATGCTGTCTCAATGCAGCTTGAACTGGTTTTGCCCGTCGTTGCTGTACCGCGCAAGTCCGCCTACAATCAGCCGCCGTATCACGGTGATCTCATCATCAACCAAATTGTGAAATCCGACCTTTCAGGAGGGAAACGAACTGACATGCTCAAGACCCGATTGTCGTCTATTTTGTTATTTCTGCTGGCATTGACCATTGCACTGCCAGCGCAAACCGCCAAACGCCCGATCAAACTCGATGATATTCCGCGATTGCGCGAAATCCGCGATCCGCAATTGTCGCCCGACGGCCAGACCATTGCCTTTGTCGTTTCCCAAGTGGACGCCAAAGAAGACAAAAGCGCTGCCCACATCTGGATGGCCGGGTATGACGGGAAAAACGAACGCCAGATTACGTCAGGACAGGAAAGCGAATCTGCGCCGCGTTTCAGCCCCGATGGAAAATATCTGTCGTTCACGTCTTCGCGCAAAGGCCCGGCCAAAGGCAGTCAGGTCTGGTTGCTCGACCGCAGCGGCGGTGAAGCTGTGCAATTGACCGATGTCAAAGGCCGGTTGCAAGGTTACGAATGGTCGCCGGATTCCAAACGGTTGGCGCTGGTCATTGGCGATCCAGACCCGGAAGCCGAAGCCAACGCCGCAGCAGCCGAAAGCGGCGGCAAACCCAAACCACCAAAGCCAATCGTGCTCGACCGGTACAAATTCAAACAGGACGGCGCCGGATATCTGGTGTCGGGACGGCGCAGCTACATTTATCTCTTCGACATCGAAACCAAAAAGCTCGACCGGCTGACAACGGGCAAATGGGATGAAGCATCACCTTCGTGGTCGCCTGATGGGTCGCGCATCGCGTTTTACAGCAATCATAAAGCCGATCCAGATCGTGATCCCGATGGCGAACTGTATGTCGCCGAAGCCAAAGCCGGTGCAACGGAAAAGCTGTTGACCACGGCGGCCAATCGCGTTGGACGCGGACGCTTTGAATGGAGTCCCGACGGCAAATGGATTGCGTTTTTGGAAGACGACGAAAAGAAATGGGGCGCTTACAGCATGAGCCATCTGGCGATTGTCTCTGCCGATGGCAGCGCTGCCCCGAAACGTTTGCCGACGGTCGAAGCGTTGGATCGCGGAGTGTCTTCGCCCAGCTTCACAGCCGACGGCAAAGCGATTCGCTTCACGGTGACAGACAATCGGTCGGTGTACCCGGCGCAAGTCACCTTGGCCAGCGGCAAAGTAGATCGGTTGCTGAATCCGCCGATTGTCATTTCCAACTGGTCAACCGAATCAAACCGCTCAATTGTGTTGTCCGGCAGCACGTCGAAATATACCGAAGTGTACGCCTTTGAAAACGGCGCACTCCGCCAGGTCACTCATCAAAACGATGCGCTGTTTGCCGAACTCGACCTTGGCCAAACGGAAGAAGTTGGTTTCAAGAGCAAAGACGGCACGGACGTGTACGGCTTGCTGACCTACCCGGTCGGCTATGTGAAAGGAACGAAAGTCCCGCTGCTGTTGCGAATTCACGGCGGCCCGAATGCTCAGGATCAACATACGTTTGCCTTTGAACGGCAACTGTTCGCCGCCAATGGCTATGCCGTGTTGGCGGTGAATTATCGCGGCAGTTCCGGACGCGGACAGAAGTTTTCGCGCGCCATTGCCGCCGACTGGGGACATTATGAAGTTGAAGACCTGCACGCAGCCGTTGACCACGTTGTCAAAATGGGCGTGGCTGATCCTGATCGGCTGGGCGTGGGCGGTTGGAGTTACGGCGGCATTCTGACCGATTACCTGATCGCCAGCGACAACCGGTTCAAAGCGGCCACCAGCGGCGCAGGCACGGCGTTCACGGTTTCGTATTACGGAACCGATCATTACATCATCCAGTATGACAACGAAATTGGCCCGCCGTGGAATCCGAAGTCATGGGAAACCTATCAGAAACTGTCGTATCCGTTCTTGCACGCTGACCGAATCAAAACGCCGACGCTGTTTTTGTGCGGCGAAAAGGATTTCAACGTCCCGGTTTCCGGCAGCGAACAGATGTATCAGGCGCTCAGAAGCCTGGGCGTAGAAACGCAACTGGTGATTTATCCGAACGAGAATCACGGCATTCAACGCCCCAGTTACGTGCGCGACCGATACGAACGATATCTGGCCTGGTACGAAAAATACCTGCTGAAGAAAACGCCTGCTCCGGCGGCAGCTTCAACAACAAACAAATAAGTCAGTACCGCGACCGGCAAGGTGCGTTTTCATCATATTCGTACTCTGCCGGTTGCAGCGTTGACCCAACAACCTCGTAAAACCTGCCGCAGATGAACGCAGAGAAACGCTGATCGGCTTGGCTCTGCGTTTATCTGCGGCGTGCCCTCTCGTCCTTTTGGGACATCGCCAAGCGACACAGACAAATCCTATGAGAAAGATCGTCGAGTGCATTCCCAATTTCAGCGAAGGCCGTGACGCCAAAAAGATCGAATTGATCGCAGCAGCCATTTCTTCGGTGGACGGCGTGGCAGTGCTCGACCGGACAATGGACGCCGATCACAACCGTTCGGTCATCACTTTTGCGGGCGAACCGAAAGGCGTGTTGTTGGCGGCGATACGCGCGGCAGCAACGGCAGTGGAATTGATAGACCTGAATCAACACGACGGTGAACATCCGCGAATGGGCGCGTTGGACGTGTTGCCGTTTGTGCCAATCAAAAACGTGACGATGGAAGAATGCGTCGAACTGGCTCGTAAAGCTGGAGAACGCATTGCCGAAGAACTCGCCATTCCCGTGTATTTGTACGAACAAGCGGCAACTCGACCTGACCGCATTGATCTGGCCAATGTGCGGCGCGGCGAATTTGAATCCATCCGCGAAGAAATTTTGTTTCATCCCGACCGCAAACCCGATTTCGGCCCACGCCAGATCCACCAAACCGCTGGAGCGATGGCCGTCGGCGCCCGCAATCCGCTGATCGCGTTCAACATCAATCTGGCCACCGAAGATTTGACCATCGCGAAAAAGATCGCCAAAGCCGTGCGCGGCAGCAGCGGCGGGCTGCAAAACGTCAAAGCGCTGGCCATGCAGTTGAAACACCGTCGCCGAGTGCAGGTTTCGATGAATCTGGTCAATTACGAAGCGACGCCGATTTTTCGCGTTTTCGACCTGGTCAAACGCGAAGCCGAACGGTACGGCGTCGCCATCGCCGGAAGCGAAATCGTCGGCCTGATTCCGCAAGCGGCGCTCAATGCCAGCAGCGAGTTTTATCTGCAACTGGAAAATTTCAGCGAAGATTTGGTGCTCGAACATCGGCTGCACGCGGCTTTGTCAGAAAGCTTTTCGGAAATTGGCGCGGGATTGAAAGACGACGCCGTCATCGAAGATGTTGAAATGCTGGAAAGCGCCGCCGAAATGAATCTGGCCGTTGCGTCACCAGAAGTGTCGCCCTCGCCAGCCAGCGCGGTGGCTGCGCGCAGCCTGTCGCCGGAAAGCGGCAGCATCGCCGCTTACACCGGAATGCTGGCCACGGAACTGGCGATTATGGTCGGTAAGATGACCGCCAGCCACAAACCTGCGCTCGACGACGAAGTTGCCGGAATGCTGGAACGGTTGGAACAATTGAGCGCGGATTTGCAGCTTGCGCTGAAAGAGGACGTCGAATGCCGCGAAGGAGTGCTGGATGCCGTCAATTTGCCGCGCGAATCCGAAGCTGAAAAATTGGCACGCTCCATGGCAATCGAACAGG
>JAEUQP010000872.1 GCA_016789645.1 Acidobacteriota bacterium
GACAAACCCGGCCATCCGCTGGCCCGCGTCGAATGCGACGAATGCGGCGAAGGCATCAACGATCACCGCGAAATCGTCCGCGATGAGCGCACGCTTTGCCGGGCTTGTGCGGGTGAGCGATACTATCAACCAGCAAAATGACAAGTGAGGTGATTGGCATGAACGCTTCAACTGTAACATTGGAAATCCCGGCTGACTTGGCGGCCGCGATCAGGGCGAATGCACTGGCCAGACAGCAGTCTTTGGATCAATACCTAAGGGAGATGATCGCTCTCGATGCCAAACAAGAAACCGAAACTTCTGCTCCTGAAGTCGCTGACGCTACGCCGACGCCGAATTACGCGATGCTCGAAGCTTTAAGAAAGGTGGCGGAACGTAGCAAGGACATGCCTTATACCGATGGAACAGACTCTCTGAAGATGTTGCGACAAGCCAGGGCAGGAGCGATGTTTGGTTATGAGCCAACCGAATAACAATGTAGTGGTTATTGACGCCAGTGTAATGGTTGCAATTTGTGCCAAAGAGCAGGACAAGCAAGTCACGGCCAAAGACGCTCTTGATGATTACGTTGCCAAAGGCCGGGTTTTCTACGCTCCCGGTGTAATCGTGTCGGAAGTGATGTACGTGCTTTGTTTGAAGCTGCAAGACGGATTGCTGATGCCAGCCCATTACGACAAAGCCGTCGAGAATTTCCACGATCAGGCTGTCAATTTCCTTCCGCCGCCGAACGGCGAAGCCTCTCTGATCAAACGCGCCAAAGAGATCAGGCAAGGTTATGGTTGTAGCCGTTCGTCAGACAGTCTTTACATCGCACTGGCTGAAGAATTGGCGCTTTCAGGTTCAGTTGAACTGCTTACTTTCGACAAAGGCTTTGTCAATCAGGTTTCCAAAACCGCTCCGACCGTTAAAGTGAATCTGCTTCCGATTTGATTCTCAATTATCCACGATGAGCACTCCGGCGTTACAACTGCATCCTCACGAACACGAACACCACGCGCACGATCATCATCACGACCATCATCACGACCACGCGCGCGGAGCTTCGCAGCGAACCTTGCTCATCGTGCTGATGCTGACCTTCGGTTATATGCTGGCCGAAGCCATCGGCGGGTATTGGGCGAACAGCTTGGCGTTGCTGTCCGACGCCGGACACATGTTCACGGATGTCGCGGCGCTGGCGCTGGCGCTGTTTGCGATGTGGTTCGCTTCGCGCCCGGCCACGCAGAGCAAAACCTACGGCTTTTATCGGTTGGAAATTCTGGCGGCGCTGGTCAACGGCGTGACGCTGATTGCGTTGTCTGTGTTGATCTGTGTGGAAGCGTATCAACGCTTTCGCCAGCCGGAAGAAGTGCAGGGATGGGCGCTGGTTTGGATTGCGGTTGGCGGGTTGGGCGTGAATCTGGTTTCGGCGTGGTTGTTGTCGCGGTCACACACACACGACAACCTGAACTTGCGCGGCGCATATTTGCACGTGCTCGGCGACTTGCTGGGTTCGGTGGCGGCGATTGCGGCGGGCGTGTTGATTGTCTGGAAAGGCTGGCGTTGGGCTGACCCCCTGTTCAGCGTCATGATCAGTTTGCTGATCGTCTGGAATTCATGGCGCATCGTCGCCGAATCAGTCAATGTGTTGTTAGAAGGCGTGCCTTCGCACATCAACCCCATTGCCGTCGAGCAGGCGATCAAAACCATTCCCGGCGTGCGCGAAGTTCACGATTTGCATATCTGGACGATCACTTCAGGACGTCACGTGTTGACGGCGCACGTCGGCGTGACCAACGCCGATCAAAGCTGTCGCGTGTTGCGCGAAGTCCGTGCGTTGCTGACCGAACAGTTTCATCTATCGCATTCGACCATTCAGATCGAAGACCCAACGTTTGCAACCGTCGTCAATTTCAAAAAGAAAGACTCTTGAAGTGGTTGGGGGAGAGATGACGGAACAGACGGAAATAACGGAATTGACGGAAACTTTTTGCCAAAAGTCATTTTCCGTTTTTTCAGTTATTTCCCTTTGTTCCGTATTCTTCCAGCTGCTTTCTTTGGAAATCACGCCAATGAAAATACTACTCGCCGCCTGCCTCTTTATTTTCTCAATCAATGCCTTTGCCCAAACATCCGCTGATTTGGTTTTGCTCAATGGAAAAATCTGGACCGTGAATGACCGCCAATCGGAAGTCGAAGCTGTCGCCGTTGTCGGTAATCGCATTGCTGCCGTTGGTTCGACCAAAGACATTCGTCGCTGGGTTGGCGCGAACACCAAAGTCATTGACCTGAAAGGCAAGCGCGTTGTGCCGGGATTCAACGACGCGCACGTGCATTTTCTGGATGGCGGTGCGGGATTGGCCAGTGTGCAATTGCGCGATGCGGCTTCGCCGGAAGAGTTTCGCCGTCGCATTGGCGAATTCGCCGCCAAGCTGCCCAAAGGTCGCTGGGTTTTGAACGGCAACTGGGATCACGAAAATTGGAAGCCTGCGAATTTGCCAACGCGGCAATTGATTGACGCCGTAACGCCGGACAATCCGGTGTTCATCAATCGGCTGGATGGGCACATGGCGTTGGTGAATTCGCTGGCGTTGAAACTGGCAGGCATCACGCGCGACACCAAAGACCCTGACGGCGGAACCATCGTCCGCGATGCCAGCGGCGAACCGACCGGCGTGTTGAAAGACGCAGCGATGAACTTCGTCTACAAAGTCCTTCCCGATCCGACCGAAGCGGAAATGATCGAATCCGTCAAAGCCGCGATGCGCTACGCTGCGGAAAACGGCGTCACCAGCGTGCAGGATATGTCGGCTTCGCCAGCCGTGTTGGGTGTGTATCAAACGTTGTTGCAGCGCGGCGAATTGACAGTGCGCATCAGCGGTCATCAACCGCTCAGCGAATGGCAACGATTGGCCAGCGTGGGCATTCGCGCCAATTTCGGCAATGACAAGTTGAAGGTCGGCGGTTTGAAAGGTTTTGCCGATGGTTCGCTGGGTTCGACGACGGCGTTATTTTTTGCGCCATATCTGGACGACCCAAAAACATCGGGGCTGCCCAGCGATGAAATGTTTCCCGAAAGCAAAATGCGCGACCGCATTCTGGCGGCTGACAAAGCCGGGTTGCAGCTTGCAATTCACGCCATCGGCGACAAAGCCAACCAGACGATCCTGAACTTTTTTGCCGAAGCTGAAAGGCAAAACGGCGCGCGCGATCGCCGGTTTCGCATCGAACACGCGCAGCATTTGCGAATGGAAGAGATCAAACGTTTTTCCAGTCAGCGTGTAATTGCTTCGATGCAGCCTTATCACGTGATAGACGACGGTCGTTGGGCGGAAAACCGCATCGGGGCCGAACGCGCCAAAGGCACCTATGCCTTTCGTTCGTTGCTGGATGCCGGAGCCGTGCTGGCGTTCGGTTCGGACTGGTTCGTCGCGCCGATGGAGCCGTTGATGGGAATTTACGGCGCGGTCACTCGGCGAACGCTGGATGGCAAACGGCCATCGGGCTGGGTTCCCGAACAGAAAATTACCGTCGCCGAAGCCGTCAAAGCCTTCACGCTCGGTTCGGCCTTTGCCAGCTTTGACGAAACTGTCAAAGGTTCGATTGAAGTCGGCAAGCTGGCGGATTTCGCCGTGTTGTCGGCGGACATCTTCAGCATCAATCCGGTTGAAATCGAAAAAGCCAAAGTGGTGATGACCGTTTTCGACGGGCGCGTGATTTTCGAACGACATCCAGAACCCAAACGATGAGCGAACTTTCTTCCCAGACAGTCCAGAGCGAGCAATCGCCACGTCAAAGTAAGTGGCGGTTGACACCGCAAATGCGGCGCGATGCGCGGCTGGTGGGAATGGTGCTGGCGATCAAGGCCGTGTGCATGCTCTTTGCCGTGCAGAGCTTTCATGTGTGGGCGGACAAACCGGTTGGCGGATGGCGCGGCTGGTTGGAAG
>JAEUQP010001036.1 GCA_016789645.1 Acidobacteriota bacterium
CTGTTGAAATTGAAAGCCGAACCGAACTTTGAAAATCTTCGTACAGACCAGCGATTTCAAACATTGGTTCAACAAATCAGACCACCGCAATAAGAAGGAGATTTTGATGACACTTTCACGTCGCTCATTTCTGGCAAGCTCCCTGCTTGCGTTGCCGGCAACTTCCCTGACCTTCAAACCGGAACAAAACTGGCCGCAATTTCGCGGCCCTGCCGGGCAAGGCATTGCCGACGGATTCTCGACGCGCGCCACCTGGAACGTGGACACAACTGCAGGCAAACCCGAAGGCTTGTTGTGGCGCACCGAGGTTCCCGGCCTGGGACACGCCAGCCCGATCATCTGGAAAGATCGAATTTATCTGGCAACGGCGGTTCCGAAATCCGGCAAACCGTCGCTGCGCATCGGCCTGTATGGCGACATCAAACCGGCGAAAGACGATGACGAACAGCGTTGGTTGATTCAGTGCTATGAAAAGAAAAGCGGAAAATTGAAATGGGAACGGTTGATCCGCGATGCCAAACCTTCGACTGTGCGCCACGAAAAAGCTTCACACGCAAACACGACTCTGATCACGGACGGTAAACGGCTGGTGGGATTTTTCGGCGCAGACGGCCTGTATTGTCTGGATATGAAAGGCAAGCTGCTCTGGCAAAAAGACCTGGGACGCATCAATGTCACCTGGCGCAGTGTCGCCTGGGGATTCAGCAGCTCCCCGGCGCTGCACAAAGATCGCATCGTCGTGCAATGCGACGATCCGAAAGACCCGTTCATCGCCGCGCTAAGTTTGGAAGACGGCAAGGAGCTTTGGCGCACTTCGCGCAAAGGGGTTTGCGAAAACAGTTGGGGAACGCCGCTGATTCATTCCGACGGCGGGCGCACGCAAATCGTCGCCAACGGATACCCGTACATTGCTTCGTACGATCTGGAAACCGGCAAAGAACTCTGGCGGCTGAAAGGTGGCGGAGACATTCCCGTGCCAATGCCTTTCGTGGCGGAGGGATTGATCGTGCTGACCAACGCGCACGGCGGCAAAACGCCCTTGTTCGCCGTTCGTCCTTCGGCAACCGGAGACATTTCGCTGACTGACGGCGCGACCAGCAACGAAGGCGTCGCCTGGAGCGTGCCCAACGGCGGCGCATACATTTCCACTCCGGTGATGTACGGCGGTTATCTGTACGTGGCGAATTACAACGGCTTGTTACGCTGTTACGATTTCAAGACTGGCGAAAAAATGTTTGAAGAGCGGCTTGGCCCCGACGCGGTGTGTTCGGCTTCGCTGGTCGCAGCAGACGGCAAAATTTACTGCCCGACCGAAGATGGCATGGTGTACGTCCTCAAAGCCGGGCCGAAGCTGGAAGTCCTGGCAAAAAACAATCTGGGCGAACCATGTTTGGCAACGCCAGCGATTTCCCAAGGCGTGATGTATTTCCGCACTTCGGGCAGTTTGATGGCCATTGGCTAGTTGACAAAAATCTAAACCACAAAAAGCTCAAAAGGCGCAAAAGAAATCCAACGACTCTTTTGTGCCTTTTGAGCTTTTTGTGGTGAAAAATGTATGCGTGAGAATGACGATCTATATTCGTTGAAAGCCTTTCTCGATCTCTCTCGCGGTGATGCGTAAAATGATTGGGCGACCATGCGGGCAAGTCGCCGGGTTTTCCTTCTTCATCAACTCATCAATCAGCCAACGCATTTTTTCAGGCGCTAAAGTCATGTTGATTTTGATCGCTGCGCGGCACGCCAGGCTGGCGGCGATTTCCGCGCGAATTTCGTCCAGCGATAAACCTCGGCGGTTTTCTTCGATCGCGTCCATCAATTCCAACAACAAAGTGCGAGCGACGCCAGCGCCGAGCATGGCCGGAATGGCTTTGATGGCAATGGTGCGACCGGACAGACGCCCCAATTCAAAACCGTTTTCTTCCAGTTCCGGCAACAATTGATCGAAGGCGGCAGCTTGCGCCGGAGACAAATCCAGCGTTTCGGGAATCAGCAATCGTTGCGTTTCGACTTTCTTTCGCCGCAACGCATTCCAGTGCTGTTCAAACAAGATGCGTTCATGCGCGACGTGCTGGTCAATCAACAGCAAACCGCTTCGGTCGGTGGCGATGATGAAGCTGTTGTGCATCTGGCCGAGCGGATTCACTTCATCCGCAATCAGCGTCAGATTTTGCGCCGGTTTGAGTTGAGAGTTTGAGTCAGTGGCTTTGGCACCCAGACAGCCCAGCCGATGGCCATAGAGTTGCAGCGGGTCAGGTTCGATGGAACTTGGCTGCTCAGCGAACGGCGAAGCGTCTTCCGTGATCGGAATTTCGGCATCAATGCGCTCAAAGCCAGGTGTGGCAATGAGCGAATCATCACCGCCGCTCAACTCCATTTTGGATTGCTGCGGAATCGGCGGCGGAGCCTGAATTTTGAACGCCTCGCGCAATTCTTCGCGCGAAATCTGTGGCGGTTTTTCTCCAAACACGTGCGAGCGAAAAGTCTCCGCCGTCGTTGGCGCAGGCGGCGGTTCGGGTTTGGCGAACAACGTCACGGCTGCTTTGGATGAACCGATGGCCGAGCGCACGGCATCGCGAATCAAATCATGAACAATCGTGCTGCGCACAAAACGAACTTCGGTTTTGGCCGGGTGAACGTTAACGTCCACTTCGTGCGGAGGCATTTCGACAAACAGCATCGCCGACGGATACACGCCCGCCGGAATCATCGCGCGATAAGCTTCGATCAACGCCCGACTGATGACTTTGTCACGAACATACCGCCCATTGATAAAAAAGTATTGGCTGTCTTTGGTGGTGCGCGTCGCCGACGGCGAAGACACAAATCCGCGCACGCGCATTTCGCCCGCTTCGCCGCCGACTTCAATCAAGCTGGCAATGAATTCGCCGCCAAACAATTGATAAGCGCGCTCGCGCAAATCCGCTGCGGGCGTGGTGCGAATGCTTTCGCGATTATTGTTGAGCAACTTGAACGACAGGTGCGGATTGGCCAGCGCGTAATGCGTCACCAGATTGGCGATGTGAAAACTTTCGGTCGCTTCGGATTTCAGGAATTTGCGCCGCGCCGGAACATTGAAAAACAAATCGCGGATTTCAAATTCCGCGCCCGGCGTAAAGGCGACATCCCGAACATTGAGCATGCGCCCGCCGCTGATTTCGACTTCGGTGCCGACCAGATCGCTGGCGGTTTGCGTTCGCAAACGGACTTTGGCCACCGACGCAATAGAAGCCAACGCTTCCCCGCGAAATCCGAGCGTGACAATCGCTTCCAAATCTTCGGAGGTTTTCAGCTTGCTGGTGGCGTGGCGTTCAAAGGCCAGAATGGCATCATCGCGCAACATGCCTTCGCCATTGTCGCTGATGCGAATTAATCGTCGTCCGCCGGATTCAACGGCGACTTCGATGCTTTTGGCTCCGGCGTCAATCGAATTTTCGATCAACTCTTTAACGATGGACGCAGGCCGTTCGACGACTTCACCAGCGGCGATTTTGTTGGCCAGACTATCGGGCAGAACGCGAATTTTTGACATTGTGACAGCGATAAAAGAGACGATTTCGAGTTTGTAATTGAACGCGGGCTGATGATAATTGACCGCAGTTTGATGACACAAACGGTTAAAGCTTTACCCCTTTGCAATCTACATCAACTGATCGTTCCAGAAACGATCAAGGAGGGATTCCACTATGAAATTGATCCGTACAGGAAACTTGCTGGCAGTTCTATTTATTTTGTTCGGCAGTGTCAGTGTCGCGTTTGCTCAGGAACGCGAGATTTCCATTTTGGTTGGGCGATTGAAAACCGGCGACAAGGGAATTTCCATCCCACAATCCATCCGCACGGCGTTTGATGGCGCTGTGTCTTACGAAATCACTTACGGTCGGCGATTTGTGGATGGGCAACTCGTCAATTTGTATGGCGAATTGTTGATCGCCGGAGCGCCCAGCACCAAAATTCGCGCGACGAACGTTGTTTTGCCGAATAGCTATTCGTCGTTGTTTTTCACTCCGGGGTTGAAATTGAAGCTCTTTCCCAGCGGAGGTCTTTCACCGTTCATCGCCGCTGGCTTGGGAATGGGACGATATTCCGGAGACGCACAAACTTCCACAGGCCAACCTGTGCAGGGCGATACGGCCAACACCACCTGGGCGTTTCAATATGGCGGAGGCGTGGATTTCAACATCATCAACAACTTCGCCATTCGCGGAGAAGTCCGGGACTTCATTACCGGCAAGCCGAAATTCACCGCTCCATTTTTCAACAAAAACCAGCACAACGTGAATATTGCCATCGGCGTCGTTTTCAAATTCTAAAGAGATCCGGAGCCTGAGTCGTCGCTGCCGCCTCAGGCTCTTTCTTTTTGAAATCCTCCCTCGCGTCAACGCCAAGCCTTTCATCCTTTCTCGCCACGTTCTGCAAACCCAATATCCACGCGTCTTCATGTGCTTTTCTGTCAAGCTTTTGTCCCGACTGACACTGTCCTGGGCGCGAATAATTCTAAAATTCCATCATTTGTCAAATAAAAGTCATTGACAAAACTTAGACATTCAACTATCTTCAACTCGTCTCTTGGAGAACGTTTGAGTCGTATTTGATTCAAACGGGGGGAGGTAACGCAGTCAACAAGCTGGAATGTAAGTTCAATCTTGTTTGATTGCAGCAATTAACAACTACGATAAAAGGAGAATGTCTCGTGAAACTGAAAGGTTTGTTTTCTGCTCTGTTCCTGGCTCTGGCGGTTTTCGCTGGAGTTGCCGTGATGCCCGTGTCGGCCAACGTGAACGCTGATAAAGATATTGTTGATACGGCGGTTGGCGCTGGCAGTTTCAACACGCTGGTGACCGCTGTTAAAGAAGCCGGATTGGTCGAAACGCTGAAAGGCGCTGGCCCATTCACCGTTTTCGCTCCGACTGATGAAGCGTTTGCGAAAATTCCCAAGGCCACTTTGGAAGGTTTGCTGAAAGACAAAGAAGCTTTGAAGAAAGTGCTGTTGTATCACGTGGTTTCAGGCAAGGTGATGGCGGCGGATGTCGTGAAAATCAAATCTGCTAAGACTGTTCAGGGTTCGTCAGCGAAAGTGACGGTCAAAGATGGCAAAGTGATGATTGACAATGCGAATGTGGTCAAAACCGACATCGCCTGCACCAACGGAGTCATTCACGTCATTGATACTGTGATCATGCCGAAGAAGTAGAATTGAGGGGACTTAACTCATTGTGAGTCATTGGGCGGCTGGAGGAAATTTCCCCTCCAGCCGCAATTTTCCTCAGGTGAGCTGATTGCTGTAATCAGAAATTCCCGAAAAATTTGCCATCAGGGGCAGGAAATAATTGCAAACAAGATAATCCGGTGTATGATTACCTTCTTAAGCCCAAATTTTTAAAAAGCAGGAGAGAAATCATGAAAATATCCGACCAAACCCTGAAAATGATCAATCAACTCACCCCCGGAATCCGGGGCAAGGTTGACAAGGTCATTCGTACGCACGTTGCGGCCTGTATGAAAACCGGCAGCCCTATCGAAAATCTTGATCGTCTGTTTATTGAAGCCGTCGAGATCGTCAAATTGGAAGAGCGTTGCCCTGAAATGCGCTTTGAATATTCTGCTGAATGGGAACCGCTTCGTCGGTATGAGCAATACGCCAGCCCACGAGAATTGTAATCATTCCTTTTTTCCTTTTGTAATTCCGCCACTGGCGAAACAACTCATTCCGCAACTTCGGGTGACCGGATCAATTCCTGGTCACCCGATTTCTTTTGGGCGATTTCTTTTGGGCGATTTCTTTTGGGCGATTTCTTTTGGGAAGCAGACTTTGAGATACTGCGTGCGGTCAAATTTCTTCATCATGTTTTTTCGAGGATCGCAATGAAACTTACAGGCTTTGCCAAGTACGCCTGGGGCGTGCTGGCATTCAATCTGATCGTCATCTTATGGGGAGCGTATGTGCGCGCCAGCAGTTCGGGCGCAGGCTGCGGCAGTCATTGGCCGTTATGCAACGGCGAAATCATCCCCCGAACCCCAACGGTCAAAACCTTGATTGAATTTTCGCATCGGCTGACCAGCGGATTGGCCTTATTGCTGACTGTAGCATTGCTGGTGTGGGCAATTCGTTTGTTTGCCAAACAGCATCCGGCTCGGAAATTCGCGTGGCTATCCATGGTTTTCATGCTGACCGAAGCCGCAGTCGGCGCAGGGTTGGTGCTGTTTGAATATGTCGCCGAAAACAAATCCATCGCGCGCGCCTGGTGGATGGCGGGGCATTTGATCAACACCTTTTTGCTGGTGGCCAGCTTCACGCTGACGGCCTGGACGGCATCGAGTGAGCCGGAATCAGAACTGGCTCCACGCAAAAATCTGAATTGGATGTTGTGGCTGGCCATCATTGGCACGCTGATTTTGGGCGTCAGCGGAGCCATTACCGCCTTGGGCGGCACGCTTTTTCCCGTGACCTCATTGGCCGAAGGCTTGAAACAGGATTTATCGCCCGGTTCGCATGTGCTCATTCGGTTGCGGTTTTATCATCCATTCATTGCTGCAGGAGTCAGCGTGTGGCTGATCGTAACCGCCATCGCAGCTCGCACGGGCAATTGGGCAACACGATTTTCGACAGCGCTGATGGCTCTGGTTCTGATTCAACTTGCCGCCGGGCTGATCAATCTGTTGTTGCATGCGCCCATCTGGTTGCAGATCGTGCATTTGCTGTTATCGGATCTGCTTTGGATTGCGTTGGTGCTGATGGCATATACAGCGCTGGCGCATCCAACGCGAGAGTTGTTCGAGGCCGTTCCCCGACCGCTTGGGAGCAAACAAACTCAACTGTCGAATTAAGGGAGAAAATTTATGGCTACCAGACACCCGGCTTTGCTCGACCGGCGACGGGCGGCATTGGCCGTCATTGATATGCAAGAAGCCTTTCACCAGATCGTCGGCGATTTCGACCTCATCGCAGCGCGCATTGCGTTGCTGGTCCAATCGGCGAAACTGTTGAACCTGCCGATCATCGTCACCGAACAATATCCGAAAGGGCTTGGCCGAACGGTGAAATCAATCGCCGACCATTTGCCTGAAAACTCAGAACCGATTGAGAAGTTATCGTTTTCCGCCTGCGGTGTACCGGAATTCGATTTGCGATTGCGTGAGCTTCACGCCGAACAAGTCATCCTGTGCGGCATCGAAGCGCACATTTGCGTCAGCCAGACGGCGCACGATCTGCTGCACAACGGGTATCAAGTCCATCTGCTCAGCGACGCAGTTTCAACTCGATTGTCGCGGAATCGCGAAGTCGCGCTCAACAAAATGGCCAAAGCCGGTGCAGTGATTTCTTCGGTGGAAATGGCGTTGTTCGAACTATGCCCGGCAGGCACGCCGGAATTCAAACAGATGCAAACATTGGTGAAATTACTCGACTGAGTTTGAGAAGCTACGGCACGACGGGATTTCGAGGATTACGACCTGACAACACATCAATTGCGTTTTCCACCGCCAGCATCGCCATCGCCGTTCTCGTTTCGCGCGTGGCGCTGCCGATGTGCGGCAGCAAGACCACGTTCGGCATTTCCAACAGCGGAGCCGTCACCGCCGGTTCATGCTCGAACACATCCAAACCCGCTCCGGCAAGGCGACCTTGCTGCAATGCTCGAACCAGCGCGGCTTCATCCACAACGGGGCCGCGCGCGGTGTTGATCAAATAAGCAGACGGTTTCATTTTGGCGAACGCCGCCGCGTTGATCAGATGGTTGGTCGCTGCCGCCAGCGGAACGTGCAACGAAATGATGTCGGCATGTTCCAGCAACTGATTGAACGTCACGCGGCGCGCCGCCAATCCGTCAATGCGGGCGCTTTGCGTCAACGGACTGGTTGCCGTTTGTCGCGTGATCATCAGCGTGTTGTGTTGAGGATCGTCACGGTACGCGATGTCGTCACGCCCGCAGTAAATCACAGCCATTCCAAACCCGGTCGCTCGACGCGCAACGGCTCTGCCAATTCTGCCGTAACCAACCACGCCCAGCGTTTTTCCCGTCAGCCCTGAACCCAGCAGCATGTCGAAATCCCAGCCGGTGAATTTGCCCGCACGCAAGAACGCATCTGCTTCCACCACACGTCGAGTCACCGACAGAATCAACGCCCAGGTCAAATCCGCTGTCGCTTCGGTCAGCACGCCCGGCGTGTTGGTGACGAACACTCCACGCTGATGGGCCGCCGCGACATCAATGTTGTTGTACCCGACGGCAACATTGGCAATCACGCGCAGTTTCGATCCGGCTTCGATGATTTCGCGGTCAATGGTATCGGTCAGCAAACAGACAAGTCCGTCGGCGTCCCGCACTCCGGCCAGCAAAGCTTCGCGCGAAAGTTCGCCCTGCGTCGTGCCGACGCGGTAATCGCACACTTCGCCCAGCCGATCCATCACCGGCTGGGGAAGCTGCCTGGTAACAAAAACTGTTGGGCGCATAGTTAAAGACTTCGGATCAGGGGTTAGCGTAAGACAGGCATCAAAACAGGATTGACATGATTTTTTCAGGATTAACGGGAAGGAACAATTCAGTCGGAGTTCTTATCCTGTAAATCCTGGAGAAATCATGTTCATCCTGTTTCAAGGCGTTTCATTCAAATTTAGCCGAAATGCTCGGCCATCTTGCGACGCAAAAAGGCAACCGATTCGCGCAATTCTTCCATGCCGTTTTCGCCGTCTTCGATGGAAATCCAGCTATCGAAGCCTTCTGCTTTCAGCGTGGAAAAAATCGTGTCGTAATCGTTCAAGCCTTTGCCGATCACACCATGTTTCAGGTTCTTGGCGTACCCCATCGAACCATCCTGCGATTTCAAATCTTCAATCGTGCCGCTGATCAGATACCGATCCGATGCGTGCATCGTGACGACGCGATGTTTGACCGCCGCCAACACATCCAGCGGGTCTTCGCCGCAGATGATCGAATTCGACGGATCGAAGTTCACGCCGAACCACGGCGAATCTTTCAACAACGGATGATTGATGACCTCCAGAAACACATCCAGATGCTGGGCGAATTCGGGAAATTTCCAGTAACCGTCCTTGTAATGATTTTCCATGTTCAGAACGATGTTGCGTTCTGCGGCGTACGG
>JAEUQP010000149.1 GCA_016789645.1 Acidobacteriota bacterium
ACCGCCGAACGCTTCGTGAACCTGTTTGAGCAGTTTGCGGCTCAGATTCAGGTTCGGCTGCTGTTTGGTCAGCGCTTTGTTCAGCGCCCGCAGTTGGTTGAAGACGAATCGCTTCAGCGGCGGCAATTCGGCGAAGCGTTGCTCCAAACCGGCTTGCAGGTTTTTCAGAATCAGCGGAACCAGTGCGACGTAGGTGATCTTGAATCGGGTAAAGGCTTCGCGGACGAATTCCGGGCGTAGAGTTCGCAGGTGAACAACCGTCGCGCCGCATACGAACGGCCCGATGAAGCCGACCATAAAATCAATCGCGTGGTTGGTCGGCAGAATGCTCAGGTAATTGGCGCCCGGCCAAAACGGATAGAGAGAGGTCAGCGAGATGCACTGCTCCAGATAATTTTCATGCGTCAGCACGCAGCCTTTCGGACGCCCGCCGGTTCCTGACGAATACACGATGCAAGCCCAGTCATGGCGTGTTCGCGGAACGAAGGTCGGCTCGGTTTCGCTTTTGGCATCATCCCAGCGAATCGCTCCCATCAAGTCCGCATTTTTAGGAACGTCAGTCACAATGACGGTGTGTGGCAAATGATTTGGATCAGGATTTTGCTGTTTGATGGCGCGCCAGAAATGATATTCGGTGATCAGCACTTCGGCCTGGCTGTGCGCCAGCAGAGGAATGTGTTCATAAGCGTTGAGTTTGTAATCCAGCGGAACCAGCACGCCGCCTGAGTGGAAAATGGCGTACGCCGAAACCAGCCATTTTGACTGGTTGGTCATGATGATGGCCGCGCGCGAATCGGCTCGGAAACCGCGCAATTGCAGAAAGCTCGCCAGAGGCAATGCCATTTCTTTGAATTGGCGATACGTCAGCCGATGATTTTCGCGCTCGCGATCGGCTTCGATCAGACAGGTTTCGTTGGCGAATCGATCCAGCGCTTCGCGTAAAGCTGCACCCAGCGATTGTTGCTGGCTCAGATCAACCATCACGACTTGGGGCTGTGAGTTGTTGGGCATTTTCTCTGATGAAATGCCACTGAGGCGCAGAGGCGCAGAGAAGAATCTCCAAGCTGTTTTTGTGTCTCTGTGGCTCTGTGTCTCTGTGGCGGTCTGCTAATTACAGTCTTGATTCAATTCGTTCGGCCAGCGTTCGGAAATCGCTGACGCCCTGCACTTCGTAATCGGGCAATTCGACGCTGAAATGATTTTCCAGGCGCGTCAACAAACTGAGCGCCTGCAAGCTGTCAATTCCGAGCTTCTTGAAAAAGTCGTCGTCGGGAGAAAGCTCCGCGCGATTCACGTTGAAGTGCATCGAAGCCAGGTCAAGAATTTCGCCAATGATTTGTTCGGACGTTTTCATCTCAAGTAACTCTCCTAAAATCAGTAAGCCCAGCGCATCAACACGCAGCCCGATGTGAAACCAGCGCCGACCGCAGCGAACAATACCAGGTCGCCTTTCTTGAGCTTGCCTTCTTCAATGGCGTCGCCAATGGCCAGCGGAATTGTGGCGGCGGTGGTGTTGCCGAACTTGTGAATGTTCTTGATAACTTTTTCCGGCGCGAGTCCGGCTTTTTTGGCTGTGGCATCAATGATGCGCAAATTAGCTTGATGCGCGATGAAACAAGCGATGTCTTCGCCGGTGAGGTTGTGCTTTCCCAGCATGCCGGTGCTCAACTCTTCCATCTTGCGAACGGCAAATTTGAACACAGCCTGCCCGTTCTGATGAACGTAGTGCATTTTCTTGTCTACGGTTTCGTGCGAGGGAGGATGCAAACTGCCGCCGGCTGGCATGTACAAACTTTCTCCGCCGCTGCCGTCAATTTCGTGGTGGTAATCCAGCAAGCCGAAGTCTTCGCCTTCTTCGCAGGGTTCCAGCAACACTGCGCCCGCGCCGTCACCAAACAATACGAGCGTCGTGCGATCTTCGGGATTCAAGATGCTGGTCATGACATCGGCGCCGACAACCAAGACCTTTTTATGTTTGCCGCTTTCGATGAATTGCGCGCCGGTGGTCAGCGCGTACAAAAACGAAGAACAGGCGGCGGAAATATCGAAGCCCCAGGCTTTGGTCGCGCGAATCTTGTTTTGAATCACGCACGCCGTCGAAGGGAAAAACATATCCGGCGTGACCGTGGCGACGACGATCAATTCGATTTCGTCGGCCTCGATGCCGCGACGTTTCAGGCAATCGTCAATTGCATGAACAGCCAACTCGGAACTCGGCGTGCCGGGTTCGACCCAGTGGCGTTCGTGAATGCCTGTGCGTTCAACGATCCAGTCGTGATTGGTTTCCACCAGTTTCGCCAGATCGTCATTCGTAACTACGCGAGGAGGGACGTAACGTCCCAGGGAAGTGATTTTGGCTCTGATCTCGGCCATTCGAAAAACTCCTTTAATGAATGCGTGGTGCGTTATTTAGTACGCCGGGAATTCTCTCTGGCAGGTGCGGCTTCCGCAAGCCTTGTCCGGGTTCGCGTCACAGTGCTGCCACGAGTAAACGAATATTTGGATGAAGGCGTGACCTGCAAATCGCATGTGACGGAAGCCAGCGCCGGATATTTTTCCAGCAATTTCGCCGTCAATTGCTTGTTTACGATTTCCCAGAATGCAGTTTCATTGGGGTACTCTCGCAGGAAAGCATCAACGTCTTTTCTGATCGGGATGAAATCCGGATACTCTTGGTCAGCAATGCCGGCATTGTACTCGTAACTGAGCTTGATGTTGAGCGTATTGACCTCGCCCTGATGCTCCATTTTGTAATCGTTCATCAGAAAGTAAAACCCTTCTGCCAGTGCAGAGGTGGCTTTGGATCGTTGAGCTGGTTTGGGCGGTTTAGCCGATTGCGCATGCGTGGCGCAATTGACGCAAATCAGAATCAGGCTTGCAAACAGCAGGCGGTACGTGAGCCGGGTTAGATTCGCGTTTTTGGATTTAGGGAAGATATGGTTGGGCATCGGTGCTTTCGACGAATTTGCGTAGACCGGCTTCGACCGCCGGTTGAGTGAAAAGATCGCAAAAGATGTCAATTTCCTGTTGAAGTTCAGCATAGGGAATAGGTTTTAAGAAGCGTTTGGCGGTGGCGCTGGTGGCTCGGTCAAATTTTTTGACCTGCGACGCAGTGAACCGCGCTAGTTTCAAAGCTTCGCCTTCGGCGGCGAGCTGGCTGACCAGACCAACCGCCTGAGCTTTGGTGGCGTTGATGCTGCGGCCAGTCAGCAGCAAATCACGAACGACGGCGTTGCCGAGATCGCGTTTCAATCGCGGAATGCCGCCGAAGCCAGGAATCAATCCCAGCCGCAATTCAGGAAAGCAAAACCGCGCCATTTTGTCCGCGAAGATCAAATCGCAAATCAACGCCAGTTCAAACCCTCCGCCGAAACACACTCCGTGAACCGCCGCAATGGTCGTCAACGGCGACGCGTCAATGGCATTGGCAACGACGTGGATTCGGTTGAGAAAATTGCGCACGAGCGGAGCGGCATTTTCAAATCCAAGCTCTTTGGACTGCGAATACAAGTCGCGCAAATCGGCTCCGGCGGAAAATCCATGCTTCATCTGGCTATAAATGATCAGCGCGTGAGCTTCGTGCTTCAGCGTCTCGTGCGCGTCTACAAACACTTCGAGTTCTTCCAGCGTTCTGGTTCCGATTTCATTCGCTGGTTTGCGGTGCAGCGCCAGTTCGATGCAACCATCTTTCACTTCCCACGACAGAGTGTCACCTTTGTAAGTCTGCATAATGGTTTACTGTTCTTCCTTTTCCGCTTCGGCTTCCTGTTCAGCTTTCTGGCGGTTGTCTTCGGCAATGCCGCGAGCGGCTAACGCCATCGCTGCCATAATGCCCAGAATGACTGTCATAAAAATGCATAACCCGGCAAGTACGGTCATCGAACTTCCTTTCCGTTCGTTCAGCTTTTTTTCCCGCGATACAGTTCTTCGATTTCAGCGGCGAAATGTTTGTTGATCGCATCGCGTTTCAATTTGCCGTTGGCAGTCAGCAGCCCGCTTTCAATCGTCAGCGGCTCTTTGCTGATATGAAACGCCAGGATGCGTTTGTAATGCGGCAAATCTGCATTGACCGCATCAATCGCGGTTTGCACTTGTTCATTCGACAACTCACCTGTGATCAGCGCCGACAGAAATCCTTTGTCGTTGCCAACCACGACGCATTGTTGAGCCGTTGGCAAATTGAACAAGATTTTTTCTTCAATGGGTTCCGGCGCAACGTTGTGCCCGGATTTCATGATCAGCAGATTCTTGATGCGTCCGGTGATCGCCCAATTGCCTTTGGCGTCAACGTCCCCCTGATCGCCTGAGTGAAACCATCCGTTCTTGATGGTCGAAGCCGTCGCTTCCGGGCGATTCCAATAGCCAGCGAAAATGTTCGGTCCACGAACCAGAATTTCATCGCCTTCGCCAAGCTTCATTTCAATGCCGGGAATGGCGGGGCCGACTCTGCCAGGCGTGAAATCACTCGGATCATCCATCGTGCAAATCGCCGTCGTTTCCGTCAATCCATAAACCTGCAAGACGCGGATGCCAAGCATCGAAAAGAACAACTGCGTTTCTTTCGCCAGCGGAGCCGAACCACAAATCAGCGCACGAAGATTGACGCCAATTTTCTTTTTGATGTTGTTGAAGATCAGCCAATTGGCGAGCGTGAATGCCAGACCGGCGCGGCCTTGGCCTTCATATTGGCGCATCCAGGCGGCTTTGCCATTGTGATAGATTTTTTGAATGAAGCTTGGCTTCTGTGCGATCTGGCTTTCAACGCCGGTGCGAATGCGTTCGAGCAGAGTCGGCACGTTCAGGCAGTAATTGGGCGCAGCCAGCCGCAATTCATCGGCCAGCTTGTTCAAATCGGTCGAAAGTGAAAGCAGGCTGTTTCGTGATAGCGCGGTCAGCAGCAGAATCCACGAACCGGCAAAACAAAAGGGCAAGTAGTGAAAAACTTGATCCGCGACTTGAGCCGTTTTGCCTTCCATCAATTGATCCAGCCGAGTTCCGGTGCAGGGAACCATATGATTCAGGTTGGCGACGGTCAGCATCACGCCTTTGGGTTCGCCTGAAGTTCCCGACGTGTAAATGATCGTAACGATGTCGTCATCTGTGGATGGATTCGGCTGGTCGCCAATATCGGTGGCTGGAATCGTTGCAAAGACTTCGTCAAACAGCGCCAATGGCGGAGCGTTTGTCGTCCAGTTGCTGGCAATGCCATCGCGCAAGGCTGGGTCACCGCAAATCACGAGAGAAGCTTCGCAGTCTTTGAGCATGCCAACGAGTTCGTTTGGCGCCTGACGCGAATACAATGGAACAACGATTATGCCTTCGGCCATCAACGCCAAATCCATTGCCGCCCAGCGGATCGAATTCGGCGCCAGCAACCCGCAACGATCGCCTTTTTTCAAACCGGATTGACGAATGTAAGTACGCGCGGCACGAATTTCTTGCAGCAGGTCAGCACACGTTGCCGTGACAAATTGCCCGTCTCGAACTTCCTGAAGAACGGGGCGATTCGGGGTTTGAATGAGTTGTTGAAGGATTCTCTCAAGGAAATTCATCGCGCGAATGATACAGGCTGAGACGGCTGTTGGGCAAAACGATTGCGGCGGATCAAACCGGAATTTTCTCCGCTTTGATCCGCCGCAAAGTGTGGAACCGGCGACTTGCTTAGCCGTAGCTTTCCAGCAACCCTCTCAGGTTCGGGCTGAGCGGTGGCAAATAATCTTCCCAACTCTGCAATCCTTTTCGGATCGGGAATTCGGGATAGCGGCGTTGAACGTGTTCTTCAAAATAGACGCCCATTTTGGCCATCACTTTGAGGTTTTTAGCGACCGTTTTGCCGATGCCGTCGCGAATGGTTTCGTGCTCTTTGAGCAGTTTGCCCATGATCGCAAACAAGCGTTCTTCCAAATTTGGATCGTCCACAGTCAGCAGTAAATCCTGATGACCACGTTCGTGCATCAGGTTGCGAATGCGTTCATCCATGGTGACCCCTGCCGAAGCCACCAAGGCGGGCATACTGGTGACAATGCCGTGATACCGCGACGACACCATCATGTGACACGCGCGCAGGATGCTGACCAGTTGATACATGTCGTAATGTTCAGAAGAGAAAATCGGCACTCCGCCCAAGTTGGCAGACATTTCTTCGCAGGCTTTTCGGTCCAGCATTTCCATGCAGACCAGCACTACGTAGACGCCATTTTCTTTGCGGAAACGTTCGACCGCGTTCGACATGCCAGTCAGGTAATGATTGTAAGCTGCATCCACATCCGGCCCTGAGCGGTGGAAATACACCGAACGGTAGTGGCTATCCTTGTAAGCGCCAAAAAGTGTTTTGGCGACGTATTTGCTGACAGAAGCCTTCACCGGCCACCAGAACGGATTGATCGGACACACAACCATCACAGGTGTTTGTTCGTCCCATCCGGCTTTTCGTAATTCCGCGCGGCCATATCCGTTGATATGAGGCTCAAACGTCCAGGCGGTATCCGTTCCGAGTTCGGTAGACACGCCCAGTTTGCCCAATACGTCTTGTGATTCGGGGTTTCGGGTGATGACCAGAGAATCGCGGCAATATCGCGCGACCATTTTGGCCAGCATTGGATCCATCTGACCAGCTTCTGCGCCATAACCAACGCTGAGTTTGTTCTGTGCGGATGCAATGCCCAAGCTGCCAACCATCATCGTGGTCAGCGCATTGGCAAATTTGCTTTTGAACATCGAGCCTTCGCAGGCAACGACGCCGTCGTATTTCGGAATTTCGCGGTAAAGCATCTGGGGAAAGATGTCAGGAAGTTTGACTTGGTTGATGCCTTTGAAATAGCCGCTTGTCAGGTCGAAGTTTTGGCTCAGCACACTCAGTTCGCAATTTTCTTCGCCGAGAATGTGTTTGATCTGGCGAAGCATTTCTTCGACGCGAACATCTGCCCCTGTATTGCGAGTGCCATTGTAGCCAGTGAAAAGAAGCTTGAGTTTTTCTCCCGGGTGCCAGCGTCTGCCAGCGCCCATCATCCATTTGAATTTCGAAAGTTCGATTAAACTGCTTACCCAGCCTTCTAACGCAATATCCATACTCATAGCTTTGATTCCTCCTGAATTTGAGGGGGGATGACCTCACGATGCGCCAAACTGGGATGGGGCTCAATCGCTTTTGCAGGCGTCGCCCAATCTTTGTTGGCAAACCGTCGGGGTACCAAGAGTGACCAAAGAGCTGCTTGAGAATGTTTTCGAGCCAGCAGAAAAAGGAGCGCTTTTTCTACCCGGTTACTCAAACACATGCACTTGTGCCAGCTCCGTTTCATCCAGACGATTCGTTTGAATCGTCCTCGTTGTGTGTAGTTCGTGAGGAAGCAGTCGAGCAGATTCAATCCCTGGTGTTTGGGGCCTGAAAAGCAGGGGCTGACTATACAGGTCCACCAGAGTCGAACCTTCGCTGTCATTGCTCGGGGGCAAACAGCAAATAAAGGCCGACCGCTATCTGGAATGACGGCAAAGATCGCTTTCAAGAAACTCAAACCCGCCGCTATCTGATCAAGTTGAGTTGTTCCGGATGGCAATCTGCCAGGGCACTTGTCATAAATTAAGTAAGCCAATCTGCGTATAAATCAATCGTGATTACTGGTTGTACTGCTTGAGTGAGGTTATTAAAGAGCAAGTGGGGTACTGACTGTCAATTGGCGCTATTCGCTTTAAGACGATTTGCTCATTTTCGTTAAATCTTCTGGCCAATCTTTATAAGGATACGTGAAATTTCCCGCGCGACTAAATTGTAGCAGAGGAAAGCAATAATTGGAAAAGGGAATTGGACTTTTTTTTGTTTCATTTACAACTTTTATGTTATCGAAAACCGTGTTGAAGGTGAGGTATGGAAGAAAAACTTTCAACAAGGTCGCCCCTGCGCTAATCGTACTGCCGCGAAAAGTATCAGCAACCCAATTGTTGATTCTTGTGAAGGGCTTTTCAAAACTCGGCAGGAAAAGCGGCGGGCGCTTATTTTGCGCCTGTGCCAGGGCATTGGTCAGCACTTGAAAGGTTTGCGAAGCTTTGCCCGAAGACAAATGATAAATGTCATACAAAGGGTTTTCTTTTTGATGAATGGTCACAATGGATTCAGAGACAAAATCCACATTGACAATGTCAATTTGATCGGTTGGACGAAATGGCAGTGCAGGCAGGCCAGCCAAGAATACGAACGAGCGAACCATGTCAAATTGCGTCGTCTCGGGATAGCGGCTGTCACCTAGAATGATGCTGGGGCGAAAGACCGTGTGGCGAACATCGGGCAACAACTCTTCGACCATGTGTTCGCAGAACTTTTTGGTTCTCGCATAAGGATCGTAATCGGAGCGATCCCAGTCTCTGGCTTCTTCTTCAATGACGACTTCATCCTGGCGCTGACCGCAAATGGCCACGGTGGAAACATCGCTGAATCGGCGAAGTCCATGCAGGTCCCGCGCGGCCTGAGCCAGTTTGATGACTTCCAGTGTGCCGCGCAGATTGACATTCAAACAGGTCTTTTCGCTTTTGCGATTGAGCGACGCTGCGCAATGAATCACCGACTCCGTCGTTTCGGCCAGTCGCCGATAATCGTCGTTCGATAGGCCAAACTGTTTGTCGGTCAAATCGCCGCAAAAGATGCTGACACGCGATTTGATGTACTCGTAAAAACGCGGGAAATCCAAGTGAAGCTGGAGTGATTTCCACAGTCGCTGTTCGCCGTCGAGTTGATTTTTTGCGCGAACCAGCAGGTTCAGGCGGACCTGATGATTTTCGAGCAGCAACGCCGCAACGTGTGCTCCGACGTAACCGGTCGAGCCGGTCAGAAAAATTGCCATACTATTTTTTGACTCGAGAGCCGAGCATCACTCCGACGGCTCCAATTAAAGGATTCAGCAACGCAATCCAGGCAGGTTGTCTGGCGTTCATCATCGCTTCCAGGTTCCCAACGCTTGCATCGCGGATGTTTGGTCTTGGATCGTTGCCTTTCAACGCCGGAATTGCTCCGAGAAGTCCCAGCACAAGAACCAGCCCCACCAGCGCCAGGGGAGCTTTGGAATTCGGCGCAATCAGCGAGCAAATAAAACCGCCGACAATTGCCGCAACCAGTCCGACAATGACGCTGATCGCCAACCACAACGTCGAAACATCATACGTGCCTGGTTTGAATGAGCCGTTCGCGCCGAGCACTAAATAGGCCAGGCTGAAGATCACAAAAAGCAGAATGAACATCACAATGTAGCCAACAACAACTCCACCGATAATTTTCAGCATGGTTCTGACTCCTACAACTTTCCCCGGACAGCCATTGAACTTGCCATGAAGTTCGAGGATGTTGTGTTAAATGGTTTCAGTTTGTCGCTACGCTGCGTTCCTGTGGAGGGAACGCAAGAGAACGGCTGGATTTATTTTCGACCGGGCGGCCTTCGATCAACGGGTACGACCATTTCCGCAAAGCAGGAATGTGAATGTTGATCCAATAATCCCACCAATCAATGTAACTGGCGTCGTAACCGAAGGCCTCTCGTTCTTCTTCCGGCAGGAGCGCGGAGAGAATTTCTACGTTTCGGGCTTCAAAAACGTATTCGTTGTGGAGAATAAACGGCTCGTACAATTCCACCAGTTTGGTGACCTTGTCCAAATCGCGCTGGCGGCGAATGAGTGGCGAACGCATCATCGGCAGTGGCGAAACAATCCGTAACAAGGCCTGGACTAATTGTTTTTGCGCCGGAGCCGACATTGTTCGATACCGCTCTTTGGATACCGGAATCGAATCGAACATTGCCAGCAAACGGTAATTGAAATCATCCTGCGCGCGGTAATGTTTGCGATGCGCCAAGCCGGTCAGCTCAATCGTGCGGCGCATGTTGCAGGGATTCACGGCCGAAGTCGCCAGATGATAAAGCTGTTCGTGGCGACGTTCGATCAGCGCGCCGCCGATCAAAATCATCCCGCGCACGACCAGATCAACCGGAATGATGTCCAGGCATTTTTTGCCGTTCGATGGCAACTGGCGGAAAAACGTGCCCAGCAAATAGGAAATCGGAGCAGACGTGTTGACGCCTTCGTTCCAGCCTTTGAACGGGTCGTGCGTCGAAGTTTCGACAATGGAAGGACGGACAATCGCGACCGGTAAGTCTTCGCCTTTGGCATCCTTTCCGCGCGTGGCAATCAGCGATTCGGCCAGACTTTTGGTGAAGGTGTACGTGTTTGGCCAGCCAAATTCCTGTGCGCGTTGCATACCGGCTTCGGTCAGTTCATTGCGAACCCAACGTTGGCGTTGTTTGCGAATCTGGGCTTCGATTTCCGAATCCGAAAGTTGTTTTTTGGCGCGTTCGCCTTTTTCCAGCACCTGTTGGCGAAGCATTTCTGTGATTTCGGCAGAATCGGCACGGGTTTCGATCTCTTTAGCCAGCCGATGCAGCGATTCGTATTCGATTTCAGCGTCAAAATCAGCCAGGCCTTTGGGCGTGTAATTCGGCACCAGAGTTTCCTGAATGCGTCCATCGCGAAACCCTACGACATAGCAAGTCGAGAGATGCAACAACGATGCGCGGTTGCATTCGCGGACAAAATCCAGCAGGTGAAGCGTTCCGTCTACATTGATGGCCAGCGCCTGTCGCAAATCCGGGTTGAAGTCGGTCAAGCCCGAA
>JAEUQP010000913.1 GCA_016789645.1 Acidobacteriota bacterium
GACGTGATGTTCACGCTTGAGCTGTTTCAACATCTCGTAGGTGCGAATCTTGCCGCCTTTGTCTACGGGATGAAGCAATTCAGTTTTGATCCAGAGTATTTTCAAACATTCCTCTTCTAAGCCGCCGCGTATGCAAAGCGCTTGGCAGGCGCAGCCGGTTCGGCGAGTGTCTGCTCTTCCCCGTCGAGAAAGCGGCGTTGCCAGATTTCAAAATTCATCAGCATCCACAATCGTTCCGCGTGGTTTTCGCCTGCTTCGTGGCGCGCGACCAGATTACGAACGAAGTCCGGTTCGAAGATGCCACGCTCCATGGCGCGCGTGCCGAGCACGTATTCGTCCAGCAACGAGCGAAATTCGCCGCGCAGCCAGGCGCCGACCGGAACCGGGAAGCCCATTTTTTTGCGCGTCAAAATTTCGGCAGGAATCTTGTCGGCCATCGCTTGCCGCAAAATGTATTTCGTCGTCAGCCCGCGCAATTTCATGCGTTCGGGCAATCGTGCGGCAAATTCAACCAGCTTGTGATCCAGAAACGGCACGCGGCTTTCAATAGAAGCGGCCATGCTCATCTGATCCTGTTTCATCAACAGTTCGTGCAGATACGTTTTCATATCCGCCGCCAACAATTGATCGAGCATTGTCACGGCGTCGGCTTCGCCCATCAGCGCCAGCGAAGTTCGATACGGATCGCTTTCCGTCATACGCGCCCGGGTTTCAGCAGTGAACAAACTCTGCTGGCGGCTGCGCGAAAACACCGAAAAGTTATCGAAGTAAATGCTTTCGATGTCCGAGGGCACGCACAAAAACGTTCGCGCAAGTTTTTGCCGAATGGCCAAAGCACCGCTTCCGTTTTCAATCACCTGTTTGACCAAGCCGCGCAACGGCGAAGGAATGACGCTGTTGTACGCGCGGCCAAGCGCCAGGTTGTAAATCGTCTTTCGATATTTGTCGTAACCGGCCAGCAATTCGTCGCTGCCTTCGCCGGTCAACACGACCTTGACGTGGTCGGCGGCCAGTTTGGAAACGAAATACAACGGGATGCTGGACGGATGCGCGATCGGCTCGTCTTCCTGATACACCATCGCCGGCAGCGCGTCGAAAAACTCTTTCGGGCTGACGACAATTTCGTGATGTTCTGTCTTGAAAGCTCGCGCCGCCATGCGCGCGAATTCCAGTTCGTTGGCTTCGCGTTCGGCAAACGCGACCGAAAACGTCTTGATCGGATCGCTGACCAGTTTGCTCATCACGCCGGCAATGGCGGTCGAATCAATGCCGCCGGACAAAAACATTCCCAACGGCACATCGGCCATCAATCGCAATCGAACGGATTCGCGAAACAGTTGATCGAACTGTTCGATATATTCCCGGTCGCTGAGCGGCGATTCGTGTTTGGCGAAACTGACATCCCAAAACCGCGCGATTTCGACTTTGCCATCCTGCCAAACCAGCGTGTGGCCGGGCGGCAAGCGGCGAACTCCGCGAAACAGCGTTTCTTCGCCGGAGGTATACCGGTTGGCCGCGAAATCGCTCAGCACGTCGTAATTCAATTCCGGTTTGACGGCGCGGGCTTCGATCAGGGCTTTGATTTCCGAGGCAAAAAACAATTCGCCATCTTGCGACAGGGTGTAATAAACCGGTTTGACGCCCAACCTGTCGCGCGCAATCAGCAATCGCTGCTTGCCGCCATCCCACATGGCAAAGGCGAACATTCCGCGCAGGTATTGCACCGCTTCGGTTCCAAACTCTTCATACAGATGGATGATCGTTTCCGTGTCGCTGGAAGTTCGATACCGATGTCCACGACTTTCCAGCATCGGACGATGATCGCGGTGGTTGTAAATTTCTCCATTGAAGACGATTTGAATCTGGCCGTCTTCGTTGGTCATCGGTTGATGGCCGCCGCCCAAATCCACAATCGAAAGCCGCCGATGTCCCAACCCTATGCCGCCGTCAATGAAGCTGCCAGCATCGTCCGGTCCACGGTGAACCAGCGCGTCGCGCATCCGATGGAGCTGCGTTTCATCAACTTGGCGATTCAGTTTTTTCGGCAGGGCGATGCCGCAAATTCCACACATGACATTTTTCCCGCTTCAACTCATACCCAGTTGCGCCAGCTTCAATCGCCAGCCGGTTTCATCCATTTCAAAAGTGGCGCGACGAGTTCGGGGTTCCAGCGAAAAGCCGGAACCATTGATGACGATATTTCTGACCGGCGAATTCAATACCAGATCAAACTGTTTGATTCCTCGCACACCGAGTTCCAGCCAATCCTTGCGGAACTCAATCACGCATTGACCAACCAGCACGGGCGATCGAAATTCCAGACAGCCGGAAATCAGCATTTCCTGTCCGTTGATCAATCCGGCGTGGACTGGCCGACCACCGATCATCCGCAACCAGGACAAGGCTCCGGTCACAGCCAAAGGGCCGCTGCCGAGTTGGCTGGCCTGATCGCCAAGCAACACGATGTCCTGCGTTTTTCCGTAGGCGATGCTGAATCCACCTTCTCCCAGATCGGACACCGCAAGCTGACCGATGCTGATCGGTTTTCTCATACTGTTGGGAATTATCAGCGAGGCGAAAGACTGAGTTCCCTTTCCTTCGGCAGAGAGCGTTGCCGACGGAGCGAATTGATAATGGCCGTAACACCGCGACACCCAGCTTTTCCTGATGGCGACGTTCAGTTCGGCATTGCCGAACGACACCAGCGTCAATCCTTCTTCGCCGGGTGCGGTGACTTGAATTCGTTGGCGATCTTCGCTCATCGAACGATTCGCAGAGCGAGAAGCTGGCAATTCAACACGACCGGATTGACCAATGATTTCGGCGACGCAATCCGGAGAAAAGTGATAATTGATCGTGTACCGGTGTTGTTCCACCGCATCGAACCGGTCTCGCACAATCAGATAAGGCGGCATCTCGGATTCGACGCTGGATTTCAGAAATAAAACTTCGCGCCGATGTTTCACCGGATCGGCCAGGCGTTGATATCCGTTGTGAGCGCCGGAAAAGTAACCAACGTGGTCGTTGACGTTGAATTCATCCAGCCGGCTTTCGGCGATGTGGTTCCACGAAAACGGCCCGGAGGTGACGGATTGCGATTGGCCATCCACTTCGGCGGTGTTGTGAGCCGCCGTCGAGCGAAAGTAATCGCGCAAATCCGCCTTGCCCGTATATGTCAATGTGCCGGAATCAGTCAGCCAGTTGATTCCTCCGGCGGAGAATTCCAGCGAAAGTGAATCGGCGTGCGCGTGTCCGCAAGCCAGGCTGCCGTGTGGACCACAATCAATGTGCGCGTATCCGGATTCCGGCAACCATCCATCGCGAATGACAAAATACCCTGCTTCGGCAAAGGCCTTTGACTGGTCGGCAGGCAACACTGCTTTGATCCGGTCATATGCGGCCAGCCCTTCCGGCCCAAGCAACCATAACGTTTCCGCCGCCGCTTCTCCGGCAACGAACTTCCAATCTCCGCGTCCGGCAATTGCGGCTCCGGTCGCCAAGGTGTCGCGGAAATCGTCCGCACGGCGAACGCCAAGCATCACCAATCGCCCGCCATCATCGTCGCCAACCAGTGAAGCCGAGCCGTCAGGTCGTGTGACCCACATCAAATAATCGAGCATCTTCGCCAGCAGCGTTTCCAGTTCTGGCGGTAACGTGGCGCGTGTGGCTTTTCCGAGTGTCAGCAGATGCGCGTAAAAATCCGCCGTGTAGCGGTGGTAATAACTTGCCTGTTCGAAATACACGCCGTCGCCGCGAATCTGCGTATACAACTGGTCGCTGAGAATTTTCAGGCCTTTCTTTCGCCAGATTTCCGCTCGCTTCAATTCCGGCAACGCGACTCCGAGGTAAAACAAACCGAGCGCTTCGCCCGTCAAATGCGTGTTCGGACTGAAATAATGCGAAAGATAGGTTTCGACGTGCCGCCCAAACGCAGCCAGAAACTTCAACACACGCGTGAAAAATTCCGGCGTCAACCGGCTGGAACCTGCCAACAGATGCAACGCCCACAACCAGGAAATCGCGCGAAAGGCCACTTCCAGACTGCTCGCCCAATTGATCCCGCGTCCGGGCGGATTTGCATCCATCCACGACATGGCCAGCGCAACAAATGCTTCGGCGTATCGCTCATCACCCGTCAACCAATACGCCTGTCCCAACGTGACAAAGAACTGATGCCGGTTTAATTCCCAGGTGATTTTCTTGTCACCGGCGATTTCCGGGTTCAGATAATCAATCTTGCTCCAATGAACCAACCCTGTGCGTTTGCCGGAAATTGGCTCCAGATGCCAATCAATTGGATTGCCGAATTTCAAGCCGGTAAACCCCAACAGGTCGAACTTCCCGGCGATGATGCGTTCAGCGCGTGCAAGAATCGCTTTGCGCTGATCGGCAAACCGACTGGCCATCAGCAAATTGATTTCCGCCTTATGGGCCAGGGACGGAAAAAACGTCTGAACTCCTGCAGTTTTAATCCGCTCAAGAATCCGCGCTGCAACATTCGAAGCAGTCTTTTCACCTTGCTTTACACTCTGACCAAACAATCGGCTGACGGAAGGTTGAAGCTGGCGCAGCAATTCTGCATCGCTCATTTCGGTCCACACCAGAAACTGTTCGCGCAAGATGGCCAGTTCCTGACTGCCGCGAACGCGAATTTCTCGTAAGCTTTTGCCACGCAGCTTTTTCAGATTTTTGAGAGAACCAACCATCGTCATCACTCTCCAATCACCCCATCATTCCCAATCTTTTTTCGATTCAAACACACTACAACCCGCCTCGATGTAACTTCGCGTGGCGTTATCACCTTGAAATTTGATGATGCTTAGCCAGCCGTGGGGCTTGTCTCAGGTTGGTGACGGTGGCGTCGCGTTTTCAATATTTGCTCAATTCTGCAAGCGAGTTCTGAACTCTGCGCCACGTCTTGATTAAGCGTCGCGCATTTGCTGCGCGCATTAGCAGTGTGGGTTTGCTATCGAATAAAAAAACCGGTGAGGTGATATTCCGGGATCTCCCCCAGCCCAGGATAAACCACCTCACCACGCAGCGCACCGCCCCCATTTCGACACGCGATGCGCACGCGAACCGCGAGCTTCAGAAGAAGCAAAACCATTTAAGTTCCCTTGCCAACCAACTGTGGTTCGACCAAGGCATCTTTTGCGGGCTTCGATACTCGGCCTTCCCGAATCGGCTCCCAGACCACCTGAGTTCCCCCACCGATAAAGCGAAAGAACCCGGCAATCGAAGCGACATTCACCAGAAGAAAATAATAAGGAATGGCCAACGGCCCAATCTTGACTTTCAATCGCTCTGCGCCCCAGCCCGCCGCCGTCGAAAAGTAAAACAACGCTTGGACCAGAAACACGTATTGGTAAAAAGCCGATTTTTCAATCAGCAACCAGTTTGAAATCAAGGTTCCCAAGAGAAACGCCGGAACGACATAACGAAGCACTTTGTGCGAAAACATCTGGAACGCGAACATTCCATTTTTGGTCAGACTGAACACTTCACGATACCGATTCAACGCACGGAGCGTTTGCGAAATCACACGCACTCGCATCCGTAACTCATCCTGGCCTTTGTTATTCGTGTCTTCCGTCGAAATCGCCTCCGGTTCGTAAACCGTGCGAAGCCCTTGCAAATGGATTTCCGTCGCAATGACAAAATCATCAATCATTTGATTGGCTAATCGCGCCTGACAAATTCGACGCACGGCATACAAACAACCGCTCACGCCAATCAGCGAACCAAGCTGGCTTTCGCACTTTTTCAGGAATTTTTCGTATCCCCAATACGAACGGCAGCCTTTGCCAACAGCTGTCGAGGTGCGATCCACATAATCCAGTTGTCCGGCGACACACCCGACTTCGGGATCAGCAAAACTGCGAACAATCTTTTTCAAAGCATCCAGCTCGAAAATCGTGGTCGCGTCAGAAAAAACAAGTATTTCACCGGTAGAAATTTTGACCGCCTGCTGTTGGGCTTGCGTCTTACCTTGGCGGATTTCCTGCCGGTGCAAAATCACACCCCGATCGGCATAGCTGCGCACAATTTCGTCCGTGTCGTCAGTAGAACAGTCCGAAGCAACGACAATTTCCAGCTTCTCTTTCGGATAATCCAAAGAAAGCATGTTGTCGAGTTTCGCTCTCAAGTCACGCTGTTCGTTATAAGCAGCAATGATGATCGAAACACTGGGCGAAAAATCATCTTTTCGAATTGGGCGCGGGAACAAGCGACTCAGCAGAAAAACTACCAAGGGATAGCCGAGATACGTATAAAGAATCAGGCTAACGAATACCCAAAAAGCTATTTCGAAGATCATAGGATATTCTATCAGGGGGAACCGAACCTCTATGAGACTTCGGCCATCCTTGCTCCTTTTTCAAAGTTATCAGCAACGCACGACCAGTTGTCTTGCGTGGCATCGGGGTGTTTAAGTAAATTAGCGAAGCTTATGAGGGGCTAAGCTAGGCCCTTGCTCAACGGCATAAGACTTAGTAACAAGCTCACGCCAATCAATGTTAACAGTTAAACCGTACATATCTTCGGAAGAAGATTGAAGGCTAAAGGCTAGTGCTGGTCAGAATCCTCTTCCGAAAACAACAAATGACAGAAACCTGACAAACCCCATCGAAGTCGCAACGGTTGCCATCTTTTTTCGTACATTGCCATTTACCACCACTGTATCACCTGCACGGAGCGTAATGTTTTCTTCAGGACCAACTTTCCCCTCGATAAACTTCTTCACATTCACGACTTTCTTTTCCAGTCGGCCATCACCAGTTTGCCGCATCAATACGACCTCGGAGCGATTAGCCGTTTCCAGAAAGCCACCTGAAGAATTGATCGCTTCAAGGATGGTCAGAGGTCTGGACATAACCAGAATTGCAGGGGCTTTAACCTCACCCAACACTCCCACTTTTGCGCTTTGTGCTTCTTCCAGCGAAACACTCACCTTGGGATCAATAACGTATTCACTGAAATCCGAAGTAAGCTTCTTTTCGAGTTGTGGTACTGTCATTCCCACAACCTCAATGTCACCGACGAGTGGATGGTAAACTCTGCCAACAGGGGAAACTTTCAATTTCGGAAACGAATAATCGGGCTGCCCAAGCACACGAATTGCAATTTCATCACCTGGCCCAAGACGGTAGCTGGTGTAGAACTTGCGATAGATATTTTTGAAATACTCTTCTTCAGAATCGGCAACTGCTACATCACTATATTTTTTGTCTCCTGCCGGATTGACAGTATTCTCAGCCGTTACTTGAGCTTTTACGAATTCCGCAGTTACGCCAAGAAAACAAACACACAGCAGCAATTCCGCCAAAAGCGAAAACTTTCTGTGCTGTCCCCAAAAGTCTTCCTCGAATTTCATTTTTACCACCATAGGCAAATGCAGAGTCTATTTATCGGTTATCCTGTTTAACACGACACCAAAAATATCCTCTTCAGATAACAACCCGATAGCTTTTGCCATTTGTGCTGTTCGAGTTTGGCCTTGCCGAATGACTATCAAGGCAGTGTCTACCAATCTGATAAGCATGGTGCAATCTGCCCGTTCCAATAAAGGGGGAGAATCAAACAGAATAAAATCGTATCCGGGGTCAAGTATTTCCAACATCTCTTGAAACACAGGCGATGTTAGAATTTCAACTGCATTGTCTACCCGCTCGCGGGTTGGCAAAACGTGAAATCCTCCGGGCAACACCTTGACTACAGCGGCTCCCGGCGGCAAATCACGTCGGTGAGCCTCCGCGAGTCCAATTTGCGATTCAATGCCCAACAATCGAACAACAGACGGTCTAACCAGATCAGTATCAACGACTAAAACTCTTTTCCCTGCTTTCGCCAAAGCCCCAGCCAGGTTAAGCAAAACACTGGTACGTCCTTCACCTTTCTGAGCAGACGTAATCAATACGCGCTTGAACATACGTTCAGTCGTACCGGATATCAGTCGTAAAGCAAGCATGTCATATTGCTCTGATGCTTTCAGATCATGCTCGTGTAAGGTGACCAAATTAGGAGCGACGTGAAATAAGTTCAGAGAGACTTCACGTGAAGGCTGGGCCAATGCCTCACGCCGTGACCTCAACCCATTAGTGTCCCTGATTTCTAATTTATTCGAGCTAGCATTCGATAGGGAGTAGTACTTGAAATCAAGCTTCTCCAAAGATTGGCTCTGCCCACCATCGTCCTGACCTGTTGATTCATCGCGAAACGGTTTAGTTCGACGCGGTTCTGCAACCTTACTCGTCACCATTTCTAACATCTTTTCCATTTATACTCCTCAATCACTAATCCATTAGCCAATCACTACTTCGCAAACAGCTGAAAAACCTGAGTCTTCTTAAAGAGCAAGGTCAACATTGGCACCAACGAAATAACGAATAGCAAAATAAGTAATGCTCGTACGACAACAAGCTTGCGCTTTCTATTAGTTTCAGAGGGGGTCAGAGTTTCAGGGATAAAGCCAACAACCGGAGCTCCCAGGTAATATTGAATGTCACGCTCATCATTAATCAGTGTCAATCGCGGTAACTCAATAACTATAGCGGCCATCAAACCAATTCCTATCGACAAAGCAAACGCCAGTAATGTCAGCTTTAATCTATTTGGGGCAATTGGGTATTGAGGCAGGACAGCTTTGTCCACAACCTGAAAAAGAGCCGAGTTGCCGCTTTCTTTCACAGTGCCTAACCGTACCAACGAGTCTCTGCGCTCAGAAAGCCTGCTCAGACGATTGAACATCAATCCGTACTCATCCCCTGTATCCACACTTGTTGGGTCTTCAGGGACTGCAGGCAAAATTCCAGTATCAGCAGAAACAACTGAGCCAGCCGTTATTTCAACAGGAGGCAACAAGGATAAAGCCTGACGCTTTCTTGTCAGTTCTCTTTGGTTTAACTCAATTTCCGTTTCAATATTGGTGAGTTCTCGCTGCAAGGCACGCAATTCTCGGGTCTCAGGCGTAAATCCAGTTGCACCGGGTTGACCACCACCGCCTGCTTCATATTGAGCAAGCTGGCGATCCAATTCCGCAATTTGATTACGTGTTTGAATAACTTTTGAATTTTTTTCTGTGTACTGGGAAGTTTGATCCTTCAACTGGGCAAGCAATTGCGCCTTTTGCGAAAGCAAAATCCCATAGGCACTCGTTCCTTTGCCACTATCTCCAACTGACACTGGGGATGACGCCACCATTTTTTCCTGCTCGGCTATCTGCCGTTTTTGTTGCGACATCCGTTGATTCAAACTAAATTCCTTATCGGTCAAGTTATCAATTGATGCCACTAACGCGGCTCGCTGCAAACGAATCACTTCTTTATTTCCTGAGGACTTGGCAAGCCGCTGCTGATTAATTTGCTTAAGCCTGCCCTCAAGCTCAGCTATCGATACATTTAAGACACGTACCTCTTCCGCTGCACGTTTCTCCAACATTTCGCTTGTGCTACTAAAATACGAGGCAAGTTCATTGGCTATATTCATTGCCATCTCAGGATTATCGTGCTTGAATGTTATTGTGAATGAAACAGGAAATTGAGGGTAATAATCGCGCAGCTTCATTTCAACATTGGTATTTTGCCTCAGCCGGCCAATAGCATTTTCAATATCGACATTTTTATCATATGGTTTGTACTTGGCAACTATTGGCTCTAAATTTGAGCGACTCAATAGATATTGGTTAACTGAAGCAACTTGTATATCAACCACTTCACGATCTTCTCCAGAGCGTATAGTTATGGCCACAAGCGACTTTGCCTCATAGACATTTGGTATAGGCGCCATTGCGGTGTATGTCGCAACCATCATCGCAGCGCCAAATAGGATAATAATGAACTTGCGACGCCATAATATCTGCAAATATTCAGTTATATTTCGCGGTCTTAAACTAGGCATAGAATCACTCTGAGGATTAAATCATTACAACTACAGCTTTTCTAGCTAATACTTAATGCTCTTCATTCACCTCCAAGAAAAGGCTGCTTAGCTAAGCCATGCTGATAAGCATAAAGCGCAAGTTCAATTCTGTTTTTTATGTTTAGCTTGTCGTAGATTGAAGTAAGATGATGACGAACAGTCGCTTCACAGACAAAAAGCCTGTCGGCAATTTGTTTATTTTGAAGTCGTTCTCCAATTAAAGCTACAACCTCTTGCTCCCGCACGGTTAGCTTATGAATATTTCGCCTATCTGGTTTAGACTGAAGCTTTTCTCCTGCTTTTATTTTTCCTTGCCACATTTCTCTTAACAAACGAGCCATGGTTACACTCTCAATCCACGCCTCCCCACAATGCACTTTCTCAATGGCTTTTATCAGCACATCTGGTGAATCGGTCTTAAAAACCAATCCCATAGCCCCTAGCCCAAAGGCCCGATAATGAGCTTCAGGAGCCCATTCACCGGTAAATATAAGAACCCGCGCATTCTTGGCAGCAAACAATAAATCTGGAATGGTATCAATGCCACAGTCTCCACCATGCTCGTGATCTAGCAGGATAACATCGGGTGGATTTTGGCTGATGACTGATAAAGCTTGCGAATAACTTGAAGCTTCTCCGACAACTTCAACTTGAGGCTTACTTTCAATTAGTAAGCGCAAGCCAAACCTTACGCATTCTTGATTTTGAATCAAGAGTACACTTATTGGATCTTGAGTGGGGGACTCCATTGCTTTCAAGGCTTGCCTCCTAAATGGCTCAGTAGTTACTAAATGTCTAGTACTTTAAAATCCGAATGTTCTTTTAAATAAACAGTGTGTAGTGGGGCGTTTTTTAGGACGACTTAAAATTTAGGACAACTTAATTGTGGAACGGGGCTATTGGCATTCAATGTTAATTTTTAATTTTCAAATCGCTTTGTATATGAGAAAAAACCGTAGATAAACTATGATAAACACCAAATTTATATTTTCCATTACAAAGCAGCAAAACTTTCTATTTAATCTTGGAGCCATCCTTGATTCAAAGCATATCTAACAAGCTCAGAACGACTATTTAAGCCAAGCTTTTCTATCAGTCGCGCTTTATATGTCTCGATAGTTTTAGCACTCAAATCAAGTTGAACTGCAATCTCTTTGTTGCTATACCCCAAAGCGATAAGTCTCAAAACTTCTTTCTCACGTTCACTAAGCTTGCTACCAACAATCTGCCCTTTACCTTTTGATACTCTTTGATGAACTAGCGTTGAAACCATCCGTCCTGCCAAAGTAGGATCCAGGTATGCTCCTCCTCCCGCTACAATACGCACTGCCTGTGTCAATTCTTCCCCAGCTGTTCTTTTTAACAAGTAACCTGATGCACCCACTTGGAACATTTGACGCAGATAACCACTAGCTTCATGAATCGTAAGCACTAACACATTAGTATTCGGACATTCCTGCTTAACACGCTCAACCACTTGTAAACCACTCATGTCCGGCAACGTAAAATCAAGTATTATAACATCGGGGTGAAGTTCCTTAGATTGCATCAGTGCTGTCTTACCATCGCCAGCCTCTCCTATCACCTCCATATCAGACTGCTCTTCTATCAATGCTTTCAACCCCTTACGCACTATAGGGTGATCGTCAACAAGAAAGATGCGAAGTTTTGGCATTACCAGCCTTCTTTGCAGTTACGGGAATACTTATTTTTATCGTGGTACCAGAATCTCTCTTTGATTCAATATTTATGGTTCCACCCATCAGCTCAGCACGCTCAAACATCCCTAAAATTCCAAACTTTTGAGTGTTACTCAAACTATTCTGAACTGCAGCAATATCAAAGCCTTGTCCATTGTCTTTAATCGTAATGAGCAATAAACCTGATCGAAACTTGATAGTTACACTAACTAAATTTGCCCTTGAATGCTTAGCAATATTTGTGAGGCTTTCTTGTAAAATACGATAAATTCCGCATTTTATATCTTGGGCTAAATTTAACCGATCAAGGTTAATAGAATGAAAAGTCGCTTTGATGTGATTGCGCTTTGCCCATTGCTCTATCAAAGTCACCAAAGCCGCTCTTAATCCCAGATCGTCCAAAATGAGCGGTCGTAATTCCCAAGCAAAGTCGTGAATACGCTGATCTAGATGCGCAACGATTTCTTGCACCTGCCCTAATTGTGTGAATGCTTCTGACTCAATCTCAATCTTTTTTTTCAAAGAAAGCAGTCCAAGGGATATAGCCACTAAATCTTGACCTATTTGATCGTGTAACTCTCTTGACAATCGCTTTCTTTCAGCCTCACGCACCGCCTCAAACTGGCGATGGAGTTGCACACTACCCAGATCAGACACATTCGAGATTAGCGGGCCGGTTGATTCCCCGGCCTGAACTTTGCGCAGATGCGAAGAATCTTTGGTTTTCTCAAGAAGTAGTCCTACAGACATCACTTTTCGTCGGCTCTATTGTTACTAACAGGTTAACAGACTAAATCGGCCATTTTGATTGAATAAAGCCTTTTCCAGCAAGAAATTACAATGACGCACTCAATCTCATAATGCCGCTTTTGGCTCTGTTCGAAGGTCTTTATTCATCACCTTGCATCATATTTTACTTTCTTTTGCAATGTAGTCCCACTGTAGGCAATAGTCAAGTAAAATGTAAGCTTTATGACTACAATTCCCAAACCTAGTCCTACAACGTTACTTCCGTTAAAGACTCTTCTTTTAATTTTTAATTTGCGATTTGGATGGGTCGTTATGACGCTTGTGAGGTCAGATACCTGCTCCAAGTCAAAACAATGAAATGTAAGAACTTACACAACTAGCCAACCAATCGTGATGATAGGTTGAATCATTTTTTCGACTTTAATTTTGGCAACCGAGGAAACGCTGAATGCCCATTTCTACCATTCCGAACGTGGGGCAAGCCAATTGGGAAATTTCAGCTTTTCGACATGTGATGTAAGGTTTTCGGCTTTGCGGATTGCTGAAGGAATTGAAAGTAAAGTTTCAGATGAGCTTCTTTGCACCACCAGCGGAGAAAGGCATCGTAGCCTTTCTGGCCGAATTCTTGTCGTTGTTTTGGTGAAGCAGCCAGACTTTCCAATGCCGACAACAACTCTTGGTCGGTGCGGTAAACAAAGCCGCCGCCACTATCTTGAACAACTTCAGGCAAAGCTCCCAAATCGCGAACGATCACCGGGGCTTTTCGAGCAAATGATTCAATGATGATGATTCCAAAGGTTTCGTATGTTAAGGAAGGGACGACACAAGCGAGGGAGTGAAAATATAAAGCGCCGAGTTCTCGCTGAGGTAAAGCGCCGAGAAATTTAATGCGTGGATTGTCGGCAGCTTGAGCGCGTAATTGTTCCCCGAAATTCCCGGTTCCGGCGACCAGCAAATCGTATTTGTCCACCTGTTTCCAAACATTGATCAAAGTTTGAAGCCCTTTGATCTCTTCCAACCGTCCGACAAACAAAAAGTAAGGTCGTTCTTGTGGGCGGGGACCGGGAGTCTGCCAATCCTGATCAGCTCGATCAATAAAGTAAGGCAGATGGGCGACCGGCTTGGGGAAACCCCGCTCAGCATGCATGTTGGCTGTAAACCGACTAGGCGATACAAATTGATCTATGTGCTGGCTCGCACGCTCTAGCATCCCTGTGTACCGCCAAAGCTGAGGGGGGCGTTTGCCGTGCAATGTGCAGCGGAAACATTCCGGCTTTTCGCACGGACGGCTGTTGAATTTCCAGAGCACGTGCATTGGGCAAATCAGCCAATGTTCGTGTGTGGTGTAAAGCTTGAAAGCCTTTCCCTGCTTTGGCTGCCAGGTCAGAACCTCTGGCCCCAGTAAAGATGTGTTGTGATAATGCATCACGTCATAAGGTTTACTGGCCAACAAGTCACGGATTGGACGACGCTTCAAATATGCCCGCCCGGTTTGCTGCGTCAGCAGCGGCGAAAGCCATTTGTAGCCGCTACGCAGGCCGTGAACTTTGACATTGGGATGATCGGCAAACTGAATTTCCGGTTCGCCCGGATGCTGCAAATGATACGAATCCACGCAATGAACCACATCCACGTGATGACCTTCGTCGCCAAGCGCGTGGCAAAGCCTGTACAAATACATGGCGTCGCCGCCAAAACTGTACGGCGGGTAAAACGTGGTGAGATGTAGGAAATTCAGAGGCCGATTGCTCACGCGGTCACCTGTTGAATAAGACTCATCATTTGTCGCGCCGCAGCGTCCCAAGTCAGTTTCCTTGCTGCTGCCAACCCCGCCGCCCGCATCTGTTGGCGCAAGGTTTCTGATTCCAGAACGCGATTTAGCGCCGAATCCAATTCTTCTTGATTCGCGGGATTAATGAAGATGCCGCCTTCACCCAACAAACCTGGTAAAGGACTGGCCGTTGTAGCAATCACTGGACATCCGCAAGCCGCAGCTTCGACAGCGGGCAAGCCAAAACCTTCGATCAGCGAAGGCAACACCAGTACGCTGGCCAGATTCAGCAACACGACCAATTCTGCATCGGGCAAATACCCAGTAAAAATCACTCGACTGGCGATGCCGAGTTCTGAGGTCAATTGTTTTATTGATGAATAACAACTGTGAAACACCTCTTTCTGGTATTCGCCCACCATCACCAGCTTCACGTCGGCGAAGCTGGGGTGTTCAACGACTTTGGCAAATGCCTTCACCAGCGATTCCAAGTTTTTATGTGGGCTGAATCCGCCGACATAAACCACCGTACGATCTGCGCCTTTGATTCCTAACTCCGACAAGCGAGGCGTAGGCTGCGGGTCAGGCAAAACTCGAAAAACAGGATCGCTGGCTTCGCCAACAACAAAAACTCGCTCCGGTTGCGTTTTGAAATGCTCCAGAATTCCCTGCCGAGAATAATCGGAGACAGTGACGATGGCGTCTGCCTGCCAACGACCAAGCGCGACTTTGCTTTTCCAGAACAGGCGCGCAGTAAAGCTCGGCAGCGTCAATTGCGGATACGTTTCGGCAATCACATCGTGAATCATGACGATTTTTTTGGCGCGACTGAGCACGGGCACGTAACTGTAAACAGTGGGAAACAGCAGCAAGTCAAAACTGGAATCGGAGAGTGCGCGGCTCATTCGCAACATATCCATTGCCGAACGATGGCCGTTGGCGGCAGTGGCCACTGCGGTTGGAGCGTCTGTATTGACCAGACGAACTTCGGCTTCGGATGGCATACGGTCGCCTGCATCCACTGAATCCACAAACAAGGTATACCGGTTGTCGCTATCCAACGGAATCAACGCATTCAACAATGCGCGCGCGTGGCGACCATAACCACGATTGTTTTGCCGGCTTGTCGCATCTACACCGATTCTCATTTTGGAGTTTCCTTTCTCAAAGCCGGGGCATTTTGTTCATTGCTTGCGTTGAGCTTGCTGAGCCTGCTCAACCACAGTTCGGATTGCCTGAGTCACCAGTTCGGGACGATCCAGTTGCACGAAATGGCCGCTATTCTCAGCTAGAATCTGTAACCCGTGGGGCGCTAATTTGCTAAGCGCAAGTTGCAATTCGTCGTGGATTTTTGCGCGGCCTTCTCTGATCGCAGCGTCCTGTCTGCCAAGCGCGCTGACGACAATCAGCGGCAAAGGCTTTAGCGGAGTCGCAGCGCGAATCTCATCGGCGCTGGCCAGCAAATCAATTTTTTCGTAATTTCCGCCGCCTTCATGCTTCAGATAGTCCGTCCGCTGAGGTTCGGGCATCAATTCAGCATAACGACTGTATTCGTCTTCGTGCGAAGCGTCCACCAAAACAATGCCGGCGACTTCGTCAGGAAACTGGCTGGCAAACAACCGCGCGTTCAATCCGCCAAAGGAATGGCCGACCAATACATACGGAGCTTCAACTCCGGTCGCTTTCAACAACGCGCGCAAATCAGCGACGGTTTGCTTGCTGGTTCGACGCTCGTTGACTTCATCGCTTTTTCCCAGATTGGCGCGGTCGTAAATCACCACTTGGGCAAATGAGGAAACGTTGTCAGGCACTTGTCCCCAAGTCGTTCGGGGCTGAGCCAATCCGGCTTCAAAGATCACCGCCGGAATCCCTTTTCCCCATCGTTCAATGCGGAGTCGGTGCCCGCCGACATCCACCAAACCGCCCGTCAAAATCAACCAACCGCGTTCCAGCTTTTGTTTGCCGCCAACAAAAACTCGTTTCGGCCCAAGCGCGACAACGGCGAGCGCGACGAGCAACGTAAGTCCCAACGTGACAAGCGACAGTCTTCGTAAATTCATCATCGTTCCGACGCCAGATGCTTCTGATACCAGTCAATCGTTTCGCGCAATCCTTCATCGAGTGTGAATTTCGATTGCCAGCCGAGCATTCGTTTCGCTTTATCGCAGCTCAAATACTGTTTCGGAATTTCGCGGCTGGCTTCGTTCATCACTTTGGGCGCCAGATGCGTTTTGCCAGTCAGCTTCAAAATTTCATCCACCAGTTCCAGCACGGAAAGAGGCGTTTCCGTGCTGAAGTTGAAGGCTTCGCCGTTGAATTGCGCGTCGGGCAACCGTTCAGCCAACGTCAGATACGCATCCACAGCGTCGCGCACGAAAAAGTAATCGCGGATGAACTTGCCGTCGCTGCGAATGATCGGCGCGTCATTGTTCAACACCGATCGAATCGTTCCCGGAATCAGCCGATTGAAATTCAAATCGCCGCCTCCGTACAGATTGCCGCAACGCGTAATCGCCACCGGCGTCTGGTAAGTGTGAAAGTACGAAAGCGCGATGAATTCTGAACAGGCTTTGGAAACGTCGTACGGATATTTGCTGTTCAGCGGTTCGTCTTCGGTGTAAGGCAACTGCTCCTGCTCACCATACGCCTTGTCGCTGGAAGCAACAACAACGCGTTCGACTTTGGGATTCACGCGGCAGGCTTCCATCAAATTCCACGTGCCGCGAATGTTCGCTTCAAAGGTCGAAAGCGGCGCGCGCAATGCCGTACCGACGATGGTTTGCGCGCCCAGATGAAAGACCGAATCAATCTCGTATTCGTTCAGCGCGCGCGCCAGCAATGGATAATCCTCCAATTCGCCGCGCACGGCATTGATGCGTGCCACCGCGCCGGAATCCACCAGACGGCTTTCGGGAACCCAGTCCCGAATCAAACACGTGACACTGGCTCCACGTCGGAGCAATTCTTCGGTCATCCACGAACCCAATAGCCCCGTCGCTCCGGTAACAAACACGTTGCGACGATGCCAGAAATTCATTCCCACACTTTCCAAGGCGCTCTCCCCTCGTTCCACAAAGATTCCAATAAATGTTTTTCGCGTAGCGTATCCATCGGCTGCCAAAATCCTTCGTGCCGAAAGACCATCAATTGTCCATCGGCGGCCAATCGTTCCAGCGGTTCGCGTTCCAGCACGGTTTGGTCGTCGGTCAAATAATCGAACACGCCCGGCTCAAACACGAAAAAGCCGCCGTTGATCCAGCCTTCACCGGTTTGCGGCTTTTCGCGAAATTCCCGAACGCTATCACCATCCAGAATCAATTCGCCGAACCGCGCCGGTGGGCGCACCGCCGTCACTGTCGCCAACCGGCCATGCGAACGGTGAAACTCCACCAGTGCGCGAACATTCACGTTGCCCAAACTGTCGCCGTAAGTCACCGAAAACGTTTCGTTGCCAATCAGCCGTTTCAATTTCAGCACCCGCCCGCCGGTCATGGCATCCAGTCCGGTATCAATGGCTCCGATACGCCAATCCAACTGATTTGGATTGATGATCTGCATCGAACGGTCGCTCAGATTGATGATGTAATCGCTGTGGTGAATGAAGAAGTCATGAAAATACTCCTTGATCATCTCGCCCTTGTAACCACATGCCACCAAAAACTCTTTGAAGCCGTGATGAGCATAAATGTTCATGATGTGCCACAACACAGGCTTGCCACCGATTTCCACCATCGGCTTCGGTCGAATTGTCGTTTCTTCAGCCAAGCGCGTTCCGCGCCCACCAGCCAATATCACAACCTGCATTTCACACCACCGTCACTTCCGGAATCGGAAGGATGAATTTGCCGCCACGCGCTTTGTATTCGCTTTGCTGGCGCATGATTTCTTCGCCAAAATTCCAGGCCAGGATCAACAAATAATCCGGTTGCTGTTCCATCAAGGTCGAAACCGGCAGCACAGGAATATGCATTCCCGGCGTATACATTCCCAGCTTCAATGGATTTTTGTCCACCACGTAAGGCAACAGCTCCGTCGTAATCTGACAATAATTCAGCAAAGTGTTGCCTTTGGCCGCCGCGCCATAACCGGCAACGGTTTTGCCTTCGGCTTTCAACCGAGTCAGCAACTCGACCAACGAGTCGCGGCTGCGTTCGACGCTTTTGGTCAATTGTTCGTAACGTTCAAAGCTGGTGAAGCCTTTGCTCTTTTCTTCTTCCGCCCAAGC